>NZ_JBEXKC010000006.1:0-165845 GCF_040609475.1 Streptomyces sp. NPDC004667
GGCTGGAGTTGCCCCGCCGGGCGGAAATCCAGCCCCGCCGGCGTTTGAGGCGCGGGGGTCCGGGGGCGGAGCCCCCGGAGGGTCCGGGCGGAGCCCGGCTGGGGGTCCCCCCGGACGGAGTCTGGGGGATGGGGGAAGGGCGGGTGGGGGACAGCCCCGCGCAGCGGCAGCCCAGCCGACGGCCGGGCACCGGCCACGGCACGCGGCCACCGCCCGGCCAGGGCCCGGGTACCCTGGAGTGTCCCCGTCCGTCAAGAACCCTGGAGCTCGGCTGTGCGCATCGATCTGCACACCCACTCCACGGCTTCCGACGGCACCGACACCCCCGCCGAGCTGGTCGCCAACGCCGCCGCGGCCGGGCTGGACGTCGTCGCGCTGACCGACCACGACACCGTCGGGGGATACGCCGAGGCCCTCGCGGCCCTGCCGCCCGGTCTCACCCTGGTGACCGGCGCCGAGTTGTCCTGCCGCCTCGACGGGGTCGGGATGCACATGCTCGCGTACCTCTTCGACCCGCGCGAGCCCGAGCTCTCCCGTGAGCGCGAGCTCGTGCGCGACGACCGCACCCCCCGCGCGCAGGCCATGGTCGGCAAGCTCCGGGCGCTCGGCGTGGACGTCACCTGGGAGCAGGTGGCCCGGATCGCCGGTGCCGGCTCCGTGGGGCGCCCGCACATAGCCACCGCCATGGTGGAGCTCGGCGTGGTGCCCACCGTCTCCGACGCGTTCACCGCGGACTGGCTCGCCGACGGCGGCCGCGCCTACGCCGAGAAGCACGAGCTCGACCCCTTCGACGCCATCCGCCTGGTCAAGGCGGCCGGCGGGGTCACCGTCTTCGCGCACCCCGCCGCCGTCAAGCGCGGCGAGTGCGTCCCGGAGTCGGCGATCGCCGCCCTCGCGGCCGCCGGTCTCGACGGCATCGAGGTGGACCACATGGACCACGACGACGCCACCCGCGACCGGCTGCGCGGCCTCGCGGCCGACCTCGGCCTGCTGACCACCGGGTCCAGCGACTACCACGGCAGCCGCAAGACCTGCCGCCTCGGGGAGTACACGACCGACCCCGAGATCTACGGCGAGATCACGCGCCGCGCCACCGGGGCCTTCCCCGTTCCGGGCGCCGGCGGACCCGCCGCCCGCGCCTGAGCGGCGCGCGGCCCCTCCCCACACCCTCTTTTCGTAACACCCCTCACCTGCAAGGCATCACTGTGTTTGATTTCGCCGTCTTCGGATCCCTTTTTCTCACGCTTTTTGTGATTATGGACCCCCCGGGGATCACGCCGATCTTCCTCGCCCTCACCTCGGGGCGCGCCGCCAAGGTCCAGCGCCGCATGGCCTGGCAGGCCGTCTGCGTGGCCTTCGGAGTCATCGCCGTCTTCGGCATCTGCGGCCAGCAGATCCTGGACTACCTGCACGTCTCCGTCCCGGCGCTGATGATCGCGGGTGGTCTGCTGCTCCTGCTCATCGCGCTCGACCTGCTCACGGGCAAGACCGACGAGCCCAAGCAGACCAAGGACGTCAACGTCGCCCTCGTCCCGCTGGGCATGCCGCTGCTGGCCGGTCCCGGTGCGATCGTGTCCGTGATCCTGGCCGTGCAGAAGGCCGACGGCTTCACCGGCCAGGTCTCCGTGTGGTGCGCGATCATCGCCATGCACGTGGTGCTGTGGCTGACCATGCGCTACTCGCTCGTGATCATCCGGATCATCAAGGACGGCGGCGTCGTCCTGGTCACCCGCCTCGCGGGCATGATGCTGTCGGCCATCGCCGTCCAGCAGATCATCAACGGCGTGCTCCAGGTCGTCCACGGAGCCTGAGACCGCATGCGAACGCCCCCGCACCGAGGACGGTGCGGGGGCGTTGTCGGAAGCATCAGGAGGACGCCGTCTCGGCCGGTCGGATGAGGATGCGCTGGCCCACCGCGGCGGCCTGCTGCACGATCCGGTTGACGGAGGCCGCGTCCACGACGGTGCTGTCCACGGCGGACCCGTCGACGTCGTTCAGGCGCAGAATCTCGAAGCGCATGGCTTCTCCCTTCGTCGGTGTTCTCCTTGCGAAGGGTTCAACGGGCGGCGCACCAGAAACATTCCCTACGCTAAGGAAATTTTTTCCTTAGCTAACTACCGAGCGCTCAAGGATCGCCAAAAGCTCACTAGAGAATCGGCTGTGACCTGCGGGTTCTCGGCGTTCGGCGAGTGTTCGGCGGCTTCCACCAGGACCCGGGAAGCGCCCAGCCGGACGGCCATGTCGTCCATCAGCGGCACCGGCCAGGCGTAGTCGACCGTCCCCGACAGCACCAGCTTCGGCAGCGCCACCTCCGCCAGCTCCGCCACCCGGTCCGGCTCCGAGATCAACACCCGCCCCGTGGCGATCAGCTGCTCCGGTACGGTGCCCAGCCAGCGCTCGCGCAGGAACTCCGCCAGCTCCGGGGCATCGGGGACGGCGTCCTCGGGATCGTGGGCCCGCATCGCCTCCCACACCCCCGGCATGTCCTCCCGCATCGCCTCCAGGGCCGCGACCAGCAGCTTCGTACGCGCCCGCTGCTCCTCGGCGATCGCTCCCGGACCGCTGCTCATCAGCGTGAGGGAGGCGAAGGGGGAGGCGTCGCGCAGCACCGCCGCGCGGGCGACCAGGCCGCCCAGGGAGTGGCCGACCAGGTGCAGCGGCCCCCCGCCGAGCGCCGCGGCCTGCGCCAGGACGTCCCGGCCCAGCTCCTGGAGCCCGTACGCGGACTCCTCGCGCGGCCCCGGGCTCTGGTACTGGCCGCGCCCGTCGACGGCGACGACCCGGTAGCCGGCCGCGGCCAGGGGTTCCAGCAGGGCGATGAAGTCCTCCTTGCTGCCGGTGAACCCGGGGAGCAGGAGGACGGTGCCGCGCAGCGGCTCACCGGCCTCGTGCGCGGCGAACTCGCCGCGGGCGGTCGTCAGACGGTGCGCGCGGGCGGCGGGCGGCAGGGTGAGGCGCGGCGGCTTGCTCATGGCCCCGAGGTTACCGGCCCGTACGTCCGGGTACGAGGACGGCCCCGGCCCCCTGGGAAGGGGACCGGGGCCGTCTGCGGGTGTGAGCCCTACGCCTCCGGAGCGGCCTCGGCGACCTTGCGGGTCCGGGTGCGCTTCGGCTTCGCGGGAGCCTCGGCGGCGGCCTCGGCGACCGGCGCGGCCTCGACGGCCTTGCGGGTCCGGGTGCGCTTCGGCTTCGCGGGGGCCTCCTCGGCCACCGCGGCGGCGGGCGCCTCGACGGCCTTGCGCGGCGCCCGGGTGCGGCGGGCCTTGACGGGCTCCACCGGCGGGGCCATCTGGAAGTCCGGCTCGTCCACGGCGGGAGCGGCGACCTTGCGGGGACGACGCACCTTCACCGGCGCCTCCTCCACCACGAGGGTGGCGGTGGCGAGCGGCGCCACCGGGGTCTGGGTGGGCTTGCGGGTCCGGGTGCGCTTCGGCTTGACCGGCGTCTCCTCGGACACGGCCGGAGCCGGGACCTCGACGACGGCCGGAGCCGCGGGCGCCTCGACCACGGCGGCCGGAGCCGCGGGCGCCTCGACCACGGCGGCCTCGGCCACCACGGCCGGAGCGGCGACCCGGGTGCGGCGGCGGCGCGGGCGGCGCGGCTCGTCGGCGGCGGGCACGGCCGGGGCGGAGGGGGCCTCGGCGGCCGGAGCCACCGCGGGGACGGCCACGGCCGCGTCGTCCAGCTCCGCACCACCACGGGTGCGGCGGCGCTGGCGCGGCGTACGGGTACGCGCGGGACGCTCCTCGGTGACCACCGCGGCAGCGGCGGCGCCGCGGCCGCCACGGCCACCGCGCCCGCCGGTCTCGCCGAGGTCTTCGAGCTGCTCGGCCTTCAGGCCGGCCCGCACGCGCTCGGCGCGAGGCAGGATGCCCTTGGTGCCGGCCGGGATGTTCAGCTGCTCGTACAGGTGCGGGGACGTGGAGTACGTCTCCTCGGGCTCGTGGAAGTCGAGCTCCAGCGCCTTGTTGATCAGCTGCCAGCGCGGGATGTCGTCCCAGTCGACCAGGGTGACGGCGGTGCCCTTGTTGCCCGCGCGGCCGGTGCGGCCCACGCGGTGCAGGAAGGTCTTCTCGTCCTCGGGCGTCTGGTAGTTGATGACGTGGGTCACGCCCTCGACGTCAATGCCGCGCGCGGCGACGTCGGTGCACACCAGCACGTCGACCTTGCCGTTGCGGAACGCGCGCAGGGCCTGCTCGCGCGCGCCCTGGCCCAGGTCGCCGTGGACGGCGCCGGAGGCGAAGCCGCGCTTCTCCAGCTGCTCGGCGATGTCGGCCGCCGTGCGCTTGGTACGGCAGAAGATCATGGCCAGGCCACGGCCCTCGGCCTGCAGGATGCGGGAGACCAGCTCCGGCTTGTCCATGTTGTGCGCACGGAAGACGTGCTGCTTGATGTTGGCGACGGTCGCGCCCTCGCCGTCCTGGGAGACGGCGCGGATGTGCGTCGGCTGGGTCATGTACCGGCGGGCCAGTCCGATGACGGCGCCCGGCATGGTGGCCGAGAACAGCATCGTCTGACGCTTCGCGGGCAGGTAGCCCATGATCTTCTCGACGTCGGGCAGGAAGCCCAGGTCGAGCATCTCGTCGGCCTCGTCCAGGACGAGGGCCTTGACGCGGGAGAGGTCGAGCTTCCGCTGCCCGGCCAGGTCCAGGAGGCGGCCCGGGGTGCCGACGATCACGTCGACGCCCTTCTTGAGCGCCTCGACCTGGGGCTCGTACGCGCGGCCGCCGTATATGGCGAGGACGCGGACGTTGCGGACCTTGCCCGCGGTCAGGAGGTCGTTGGTGACCTGGGTGCACAGCTCGCGGGTGGGAACCACCACGAGGGCCTGCGGGGCGTCGGTCAGCTGCTCGGGCGTCGCCCGGCCGGCCTCGACGTCCGCGGGGACGACGACCCGCTCCAGCAGGGGGAGGCCGAAGCCCAGCGTCTTGCCGGTGCCGGTCTTGGCCTGGCCGATGACGTCCGTGCCGGAGAGGGCGACGGGGAGGGTCATCTCCTGGATCGGGAAGGGGGACACGATGCCGACGGCCTCAAGGGCCTCGGCCGTCTCGGGAAAGATCCCGAGGTCTCGGAACGTAGTCAGGGTGCTGCCTCTTCTGTGAGACGCGGCGCGAGGCGGCGAGGGGGGTCGTACCGTGCCGGGCTTGCAGTACTGCGCCCACCCAGGTTCGGGCGGGTCGTACGAAGCTGCGCGGGACCACTAGCCTTCGCTCAAGCGCTCGTGCCGCTGAGGGGGCCCCTCGTGCGGAGGTGGTACGCATGGACGTACACACCGCACAGAGGGCGGTCGGGTTGGAGCCGATCGGGCCACCGACCGGGCATCCTCATTCGGATGGCCCGCCGAGTATTCCGGCAGGCGCATTACCACTGTACCCCGGAATCGCGCAGGTGTGTCGGGTGAATTCACCGGGTAGGCGCGTTTACGTGGACTGAGCAGGTGGTTCGTGTCGCCTTTCGGCGGGCTATTGTGCGGAGCATGTCGACCGTAGAAAACGCATCTCCCGCCGACGACGGCGCGTCCGACGGCGCGCAGGGCATCGCCGCCCAGGACTGGGCGACCGCCTCGGCCTCGCCCCAGTACCGCGCCGCCGTGGTGGACCTGCTCGGCGCGCTGGCGTACGGGGAACTCGCGGCCTTCGAGCGTCTCGCCGAGGACGCGAAGCTCGCGCCCACCCTGGGCGACAAGGCCGAGCTCGCGAAGATGGCCTCCGCCGAATTCCACCACTTCGAGCGGCTGCGCGACCGGCTCTCGGCGATCGACGTCGAGCCCACCGAGGCGATGGAGCCCTTCGCCAAGGGCGTGGACGACTTCCACCGCCAGACCGCGCCCTCCGACTGGCTGGAGGGTCTGGTCAAGGCCTACGTCGGCGACTCCATCGCCAGCGACTTCTACCGCGAGGTCGCCAGCCACCTCGACACCGACACCCGTGCCCTGGTCGTCGGCGTCCTCGACGACACCGGCCACGGCGGCTTCGCCGTCGAGAAGGTCCGCGCCGCGATCGAGGCCGACCCGCGCTGCGGCGGCCGGCTCGCGCTGTGGGCCCGCCGCCTGATGGGCGAGGCCCTCTCGCAGGCCCAGCGCGTGGTCGCCGAGCGCGACGCGCTCTCCACCATGCTGGTCGGCGGCGTCGACGGGATGGCGGCCGGCTTCGACCTGGCGGCCGTCGGCGAGATGTTCACCCGCATCACCAAGGCCCACACCAAGCGGATGGCGGCCCTCGGCCTCGCGGCCTGATCCCCGCCCCGCCCCTGCGGGCACGAAGCCGGCCCCGGCCGCGGAACCCCCCGCGGCCGGGGCCGGCGCGCGTGCGGGGCCCGGGTCAGGCTCCAGCGCCGCTCAACCGCGCGACGGGAGCGAAAACGGAGGCCTGCGGGACCTTCTGCCGGAACCAGCCGCGGGCCGCAGGAGCAGCGAGAGCACGACGGCCGACACGCCCAGCCCGCCGAGGAAGGTCGCGAGCAGGGTGTTGTGCCACGGACCCAGTGCCGTGTGGGTGAGGTATGCCCCGAACAGGGCCCCCGCCACCCCGCTGACCAGCACCGTTCTGGTGGACGGAAGCCGCTTGGCGAGTACGCGCACAGCGGCGCCCGCCAGGGCGAGGCCCAGCAGGCCGGAGCCGATCGCCTCCATCAGCAGCATCAGGTCACTCCCATACGTCAGGGCAAACCGGGTCACTGCGGTCCTACCCGAAGCGGAAGAAACGGAAACGGCCCGGCGGTGTCAACCGCCGGGCCGTTCCCCTCAGTTCCCGGTGCCTCAGAGAGCTCCGAAACCGACCTTGCGCACGCTCGGCTCGCCCAGGTCGACGTACGACAGGCGGTCGGACGGCACGAGGACCTTGCGGCCCTTGACGTCGGTCAGGCTCAGCAGCGGCGCCGTGCCGGACAGCGCGGCGGCGACGATGCTCTCCAGCTCCTCGGCGCTCAGGTCGCTCTCCAGCACGATCTCCCGGGGTGCGTGCTGCACGCCGATCTTGACCTCCACGGCTATGTCCCTCCGACGGTCCGTTTCGCGCGATCAGCCGCGCCGTACCCGGTCCACATTAGCCCGGTGAGGGGACACGATCGGCTCGCGGCGGACACGCTCGCAGCGAACAGCGGCCGGTCAGGGCCCGGCGCCGGCGCCCCGCCGGACCCGCCCGCTCAGACTTCGGTGCCGTGCAGCGGGAAGCCCGCGATGCCGCGCCAGGCGAGCGAGGTCAGCAGCCCCACCGCCGTGTCACGGGGGACCGGGCTCTCGCTGGACAGCCAGTACCGGGCCACCACCTGGGAAACGCCGCCCAGGCCCACGGCCAGCAGCATCGACTCGTCCTTCGACAGGCCCGTGTCCTCGGCGATGACGTCCGAGATCGCCTCCGCGCACTGGAGCGAGACCCGGTCGACCCGCTCGCGCACCGCGGGCTCGTTCGTCAGGTCGGACTCGAACACCAGCCGGAACGCGCCACCCTCGTCCTCGACGTACGCGAAGTAGGCGTCCATCGTCGCGGCGACGCGCAGCTTGTTGTCACTGGTGGACTCCAGCGCCGTGCGCACCGCCACCAGCAGCGCCTCGCAGTGCTGGTCCAGCAGCGCCAGGTACAGGTCGAGCTTGCCGGGGAAGTGCTGGTACAGCACCGGCTTGCTGACGCCGGCGCGCTCGGCGATGTCGTCCATCGCGGCGGCGTGGTAGCCCTGCGCGACGAACACCTCCTGGGCCGCGCCCAGCAGCTGGTTGCGCCGGGCACGGCGCGGCAGTCGCGTGCCCCGCGGACGCGCTGCCTCGGTCTGCTCGATGGCTGTCACGCCGCCTCCCACTTTCTTCAAGAACACAGTGCGCTCTGCGCCGCGCCGCCATCGTACTTTTCGGTAACCGAATCTGGTGGGTTCAAGCCGAGTTTTCTCGCGGTACGGACCACGCGGACACACCCCTGACACGCTGGTCAGCGCCCGTCAGCGGTAGTCGTCCTCGTCCAGCGGGACCACCCGTGCCTGCTCCGCGGCATCCGCCTCCGGAGCCTCCCAGGGCTCCAGGCCGGTGAGCGAATCGTCCTCCTGCGGCTCGATCTCGATGTACTGCTCCGCGGTGTCCGCCTCCGGAGCCTCGGTGTTGAGTGCCTCCCGGAGTTCCTTGCGGAAGGTCTCCGGTTCCGCGGGATCGACTGTCATCGCGCTCCCCTCGCCTTCCCTTCGTCCTCCTCCCTACGAGCCTAGGAGGATCGACGGTCCGCCGCCAGACGATCCTGTGACCGCCAACACAAGCGAAGACACGGGGGTGAGCGTGATCGTCTCGTAACATTGGCCCATGTCTTCGACCGAGCTGCCGGGTGTGCGGTCCACCGTCGAGCCGACCTCCCAGGTGGGAGCCGCGCGGGTGGCCGAAGGAGAGCAGCTGCGCACCGTCGCGCTGCCGGGCCTGGAGATGAACGTACGTTTCCGGCCACCGGTGCGGGAGGGCTTGCCCCCGGCGCTCTTCGTGCACGGACTCGGCGGTTCCTCGCAGAACTGGTCGGAGCTCATGGAGCGGCTGGCCGACAGCGTCGACGGCGAGGCCGTGGACCTGCCCGGCTTCGGCTGGTCGCCGCCGCCCGCCGACCGGGACTACTCCGTCACCGGGCTCGCCCGCGCGGTCATCCGCCACCTCGACGCCGCCGGGCGCGGACCCGTCCACCTCTTCGGCAACTCCCTCGGCGGCGCCGTCTCCACCCGCGTCGCCGCGGTCCGGCCCGACCTCGTGCGCACCCTGACCCTGGTCTCGCCCGCGCTGCCGGAGCTGCGCGTGCAGTGGTCGGCGGTGCCCACCGCCCTGCTCGCCGTACCGGGCGCGGCCCCCCTCCTCGTCCGGCTCACCCGGGGACTGAGTGCCGAACAGCGCACCCTGGGGGTGACGGGCCTCTGTTACGGAGACCCCTCACGGGTGACAGAGGAAGGCTTCCGGGGCGCCGTCGAGGAGATGCGGCGCCGGATGGAGCTGCCGTACTTCTGGGAGGCGATGACGCGGTCCTCGCGCGGGATCGTCGACGCCTACACCCTCGGTGGCCAGCACGGACTGTGGCGCCAGGCCGGGCGCGTCCTCGCGCCGACGCTGCTGGTCTACGGCGGCCGGGACCAGCTGGTCTCGTACCGGATGGCGCGCAGGGCCGCCGCGGCCTTCCGCGGATCGAGGCTGCTGAGTCTGCCCGAGGCGGGCCACGTGGCGATGATGGAGTACCCCGAGGTGGTGGCCGCCGCCTTCCGGGAGCTGCTGCACGACACCGACCGGAACTCCGAAGACAGCAAGGGCTGAGAACCGTGGGACGACATAGTCGCAAGGACTCCGCCCCCGCCCGGCCGCGGCCGGAGGCCGCGCCGCGCGAGCCGGAGCCGGAGCCCTTCACACCCGGACCGGCGTTCCAGGGCGCGCCGGGAGCGCGCCGGGACGCCGAGGCCACCGTCAGCCACTGGGGCTACGCCCCGGCCAGGCCCACCCCGCCCGGCGCCCGCCCCGGCGGGCATCCCGAGCAGCGCGAGCCCGGCGGGGCCTGGGGAGCGGAGCCCGCCCCCGCGTCCGCCGCCGTCTACGGGGACTGGCGCGGCACCCCCCGGGCGGCCGCGCACACCCCGCCCGCGCACACCCCTCCCGCGCGTGGCGCCGACACGCCCGTGCGCGACGCCGGGGTCCCGGGGCACGTCGCCGGGATGCCCGTGCGTGGCGCCGGGGTCCCGGGGCGCGCCGCCGACACGCCCGTGCGCGAGGCCCGTATCCCCGTGCGCGAGGCCGGTATCCCCGCGCGCGCCGGCGCCGTCCCCGTGCGCGACACCGACACCCCGGCCTTCGGCACCCCCGCCGTCGGCTTCCCCCGGGTCACGGTGGCGCCCGCGCCGCCCGCGCCCGACCCCCTCACCTCCACCGGTTCCCGCCGCCGGGTGCCCGGTCCGCGCCGTCCCGGGGCGCCGGAGGCCCCCGTGGAGTCCGGGGCCGCCGAGCCGTCCGCCCCGGCCCGGGGCGCCCGGATCCGTACGTACACCGGAATGGCCGCGGCGGCCGTCACCACCGTGCTGGCCGTCGTCGTCGCCGGCCAGGTGGTCGCCGACAGCGACTCCGCCCCCGGCAACGCGCACGCCGCCGGGGACGACGCCCCCGAACGCTCCCTGAGCGGCCAGTCCGCCGCCTCCCGCTCCGACGGCCGCGCCACCCCGGCCAACCCGCCCGCCGTCGCCGCGCAGCCGCAGACCTACGAACAGCAGATGGCGCGACAGCTGCCCATCGACGCGAAACTCGCCGGTCCGGGCACCTTCGACACCGTCCCCGGCTTCGCCAAGGCGCCGGGCAAGGGGAAGGTGGTGCGCTACCGCGTCGACGTCGAGCAGGGCCTGGGCCTGGACCCGCAGCTGTTCGCCGAGGCCGTGCAGCGCACCCTCAACGACCCGCGCAGCTGGGGCCACGGCGGCGCGATGACCTTCGAGCGGGTCCCGGCCGGCGAGGCCGACTTCGTGATCACCCTGGCCAGCCCCGGGACCACCGGCACCTGGTGCGCCAAGTCCGGCCTGGACACCACCGTGGACAACGTCTCCTGCGACTCCGCCGCCACCGAACGGGTGATGATCAACGCCTTCCGGTGGGCCCAGGGCTCACCGACCTACGGCCCGGACCAGATGCTCGCGTACCGGCAGATGCTCATCAACCACGAGGTCGGCCACCGGCTCGGCCACGGGCACGTGAGCTGCCAGACCCCGGGCTCGCTCGCCCCGATCATGCAGCAGCAGACCAAGTCCCTCGACATCGACAACATCCACTGCCTGCCCAACCCCTGGGTTTTCCCCGGGAGTTGACCGAAGAGAGCCGCTGGACGACCGGATGGCGCGTTGACAGCGCGTCCGGTGATCGGTAATTGTTCTCCGCATGTCGCACCGCCACACCACCGCCGCGAGCGCCGCCATAGAGCTGGCGCTCCTCGGTGTGGCCGCGCACAGCGTGGCCGACATCTCCTGTCGCTGACGCCTGCCTGAGCGCGCGACCCGTTTCCGAACCGTCTCGCCGCGCCCGGGCCCTCCTGCCCGCGGGCGCGGCGTCCTCCTCTCGGTGCGCATTCCACCGGTGATCCCGAACGCCGCCTCCCGCGCGGCCGCTTCCGCATCCCGTACACGCATCCAGCAGTCGGCAGCCCTCGTGCCGCCGCACGCCGAGAGGTCCCTTTCCCCATGCGCCAGTCCCAGATATCGCGCCGTGTGGCCGCGGTCGCCGTCAGCCTCGTACTGGCCGGAGGCGCCGCCGCCTGCGGGCCCGAGGACGCCGCGGACAAGGCCTCCGCAGGCGGCAAGCCGGGCGCCTCCGGGTCCGCCCCGCAGAAGGGCGGCACCCTGACCGTCCTCAACAACGAGCCGCAGAGCGACTTCGACCCCGCCCGCCTCTACACCTCGGGCGGCGGCAACGTCCCCTCGCTGGTGTTCCGCACGCTCACCACCCGCAACCGGGAGGACGGTCCGGCCGGCGCCAAGGTCGTCCCCGACCTGGCCACCGACCTCGGCAAGCCCAACGCCGACGCCACCGAGTGGACGTACACCCTCAAGGACGGGCTGAAGTACGAGGACGGCAGCCCGATCACCACCGCCGACATCAAGTACGGCATCGAGCGCTCCTTCGCCGCCGAGCTGTCGGGCGGCGCCCCCTACCTGCGGGACTGGCTGGTCGGCGGGGAGACCTACGAGGGCCCGTACAAGGACGGCGGCAAGGGCCTCGACTCCATCGTGGTGCCCGACGCGAAGACCATCGTCTTCAAACTCCGCAAGCCCGAGGGCGAGTTCCCCTTCCTCGCCACCCAGACGCAGTTCGCCCCCGTGCCCAAGGCCAAGGACACCGGCGTCACGTACGAGGAGCACCCGGTCTCCTCCGGCCCGTACAAGGTCGTCAAGAACACCGGCGACGGCGAGACCCTGCTGCTGGAGCGCAACGAGAACTGGGACCCCAAGACCGACGAGGAGCGCAAGGCCTACCCGGACCGGATCGACGTCCGCTCCGGCCTCGACGCGGCCGTCATCAACCAGCGGCTGTCCACCAGCTCCGGCCCCGACTCCGCCGCCGTCACCACCGACACCAACCTGGGCCCCGCCGAACTCGCCCAGATCGGCGACAACAAGGAGCTCGCCTCCCGCGTCGGCACCGGCCACTTCGGCTACGTCAACTACCTGGCCTTCAACCCGAAGGTGGCCCCCTTCGACAACCCGAAGGTCCGCCAGGCCATCGCCTACGCCGTCAACCGCACCAGCGTCGTCAACGCGGCCGGCGGCTCCGCGCTGGCCGAGCCGGCCACCACCTTCCTGCCCGAGCGCGAGGCCTTCGGGTACACCCCCTACGACCCCTTCCCGGCCGGGAAGACGGGCAACCCGGCCAAGGCCAGGGAACTCCTCAAGGAGGCGGGCTTCGCCGACGGCCTCACCATCACCCTCACCCACTCCAACGCCCAGAACCGCCAGACCAGCCCCGAGATCGCCACCGCCGTCCAGCAGGCCCTCGCCGCCGCCGGCATCACCGTCAAGCTCGAAGGCCTGGAGACCAACGCCTTCAACGAGCGGCGCTGGGACGCCAGGAACACCCCCGGCTTCTTCCTCTCCCGCTGGGGCGCCGACTGGCCCTCCGGCGGCCCCTTCCTCGCGCCGATCTTCGACGGCCGGCAGATCGTCACCAACGGCTCCAACTACAACCACGCCCAGCTGAACGACCCCGCCGTGAACACCGAGATCGACGAGATCGCCAAGCTCACCGACCTCGCGGTGGCCGGCAAGCGCTGGGGCGCCCTCGACAAGAAGATCGGCGAGCAGGCCCTGGACGTCCCGCTCTTCCACCCCGTCTACAAGCGGCTCGTCGGCAAGGACGTCAAGAACGTCGTCATCAGCGACTGGACCGGCGTCCTCGACATCTCCCAGGTCGCCGTCAAGTGAGCGTCCTGACCAACGGGCCGGTGCCCGCGGCCGGGGTCACCACCCCGGCCGCGGGCACCGCCCGCCAGGTCCGGCGGAGGCTGCGCGGACGCCCGTCCGCCGTCACCGCCGCCGCGGTCCTGGCCCTCCTCGTCCTCCTCGCCCTCGCCGCCCCGCTGTTCGCCCAGCTCACCGGCCAGGACCCGAACACCTACCACGACGACCTCGTCGACTCCGCCCGGGGCGGCGTACCCCTCGGCTCCTTCGGCGGGATCTCCGCCGACCACTGGCTCGGCGTCGAACCCGGCACCGGCCGCGACCTGTTCACCCGCCTCCTCTACGGCGCCCGGATCTCCCTGCTCGTCGCCGTCGGCGCCACCGCCGTGCAGGTCCTCGTCGGCGTCGCCGCCGGACTCGCCGCCGGACTCGGCCACCGCCTCGCCGCAGCGCTCGTCGCCCGGCTCACCGACGTGATGATCGCCCTGCCCATGCTGGTCCTCGCGATCGCGCTGACCGTCGTGGTCCCGCCCGGATTCCCGCGCCCGCTGCTGCTGATCCTGGTCATCGGACTGCTCGGCTGGGGCACCACCGCCCGCATGGTGCGGGCACAGACCCTCACCCTGCGCGGCCTGGACTTCGTCGAAGCCGCCCGGCTCTCCGGCAACGGCACCCTGCGGATCGCCCGCCGGGAACTGCTGCCCTCACTGGCCGCACCCGTCATCACCTACGCCGCGATCCTCGTCCCGTCCAACATCGTCGCCGAGGCCTCGCTCTCCTTCCTCGGCATCGGCGTGAAGCCCCCCACCCCCTCCTGGGGCCAGATGCTCTCCAGCGCCCAGACCTGGTTCCGCGCCGACCCCGCCTACGTCCTGCTCCCCGCCGGGCTGCTCTTCGCCACCGTGCTGGCCTTCACCGTCCTCGGCGACGCCCTGCGCACGGCCCTCGACCCGCGCGAGGCCTCCCGCCTGCGGGTCGGCACCGGAAAGGAGCGCACGACGTGACCCGCTTCGTGCTCAAACGGCTCGGCGGGGCGGCCCTGGTGCTGCTCGCCCTGTCCGCCGCCGTCTACGCCCTCTTCTACGTCGCCCCCGGCGACCCGGCCCGCCTCGCCTGCGGCGAGCGGTGCAACCCGGCACAGATCGCCCAGGTACGCGCACAGCTCGGACTGAACGACTCCGTCGTCGTCCAGTACCTCCACTTCCTCCAGGGGCTGCTGGCGGGCCGCGACTACTCCGGCGGCGCCGGACTCGTCCTGCACTGCGACGCACCCTGCCTCGGCTTCTCGTACCAGAACGACCGCCAGGTCACCGAACTCCTCCTGGAACGCCTGCCCGCCACCTTCTCGCTGGCGGTGGGCGCCCTCGTGATCTGGCTCGCCCTCGGCGTCGGCACCGGACTGCTGTCCGCACTGCGCCGCGGCGGGTTCACCGAACGGGCGCTGACCGTGCTCACCCTCGCCGCCACCGGCACCCCCGTCTTCATCCTCGGCCTGCTCCTGCTCATGGCCGTCTGCGCCCATCTGCGGTGGCTGCCCTTCCCGACGTACGTGCCCTTCGCCGACGACCCCGAGCAGTGGGCCTGGAACCTGCTGCTGCCCTGGGTGACCCTCGGCTTCTTCGAGAGCGCCAAGTACGCCCGCCTCACCCGTAGTTCCACCCTGGAGACCCTCGCCGAGGACCACATCCGCACCTTCCGCGCCTACGGGGTGGGGGAGCGGGCCCTGGTCACCCGGCACGCGGTGCGCGGCGCCGTCGCGCCCGTGATCGCGCTCAGCGCCGTGGACTTCGGCACGATGATCGGAGGCGCCGTGCTCACCGAATCCCTGTTCGGCATCCCCGGCCTCGGCAAGACCCTCATCGACGGGGTGCGGGTCGTGGACCTGCCGGTGGTCGTCGGCGTCGTCCTCGCCATCGGCACGGCCGTCGTGATCGCCGGCGCCGTCGCCGACCTGCTGTACGCCGTAGCGGACCGAAGGGTGGCCCTGGCATGACCGAACCGCTCGTGGACGTGAGCGACCTGGTGGTGGACTTCCCCGTCGGTGAGCCGGGGGAGTACCTGCGCGCCGTGGACGGACTGTCCTTCGCCCTGGAACCCGGCCGCGCCCTGGCCCTCGTCGGAGAGTCCGGCAGCGGCAAGTCCACCGTGGCCGCCGCCCTGCTCGGACTGCACCGCGGCACCGGCGCCCGCCTCGGCGGCACCGTCCGCGTCGGCGGCACCGACGTGGGCTCCGCCGACCCCGGGGGGCTGCGCCGGCTGCGCGGCGGCGTCGCGGCCATGGTCTTCCAGGACCCGCTCAGCTCCCTCGACCCGTACCACCGCGTCGGCGACCAGATCGCCGAGGTGTACCGGATCCACACCACCGCCTCCCGGCGCGCCGCCCGCGCCCGCGCCGTCGAGGTCCTCGACCGCGTGGGCATCCCCGACGCGGCCCGCCGGGCCCGCTCCCGACCGCACGAGTTCAGCGGCGGCATGCGCCAACGGGTCCTGATCGCCATGGCGTTGGCGTGCGAACCCCGGCTGCTGATCGCCGACGAACCCACCACCGCCCTCGACGTCACCGTCCAGGCCCAGATCCTCGACCTGCTCCACGGCCTGCGCGAGGAGCGGGGCCTGGGGCTGCTGCTGGTCACGCACGACGTGGGCGTGGCGGCCGGGAGCGCCGACGAACTGCTGGTCATGCGCGGCGGCTCCGCCGTGGAGCGGGGTCCCGTGGACCGGGTGCTGTCCGCCCCCGGGGCCCCGTACACCCGCGAGCTGCTGGCGGCCGTCCCGCGGCTCGACGGGCCGCGCCCGCCCAGGTTGCGCCCGGCCCCCGACGCGGACGGGCCCGTCGTCGAAGCCTTCGGCCTGCGCCGGGAGTTCGGCCGCGGGAAGCGGCGCGTCGTCGCCGTCGGCGGACCGGACCCGGCCGACGGGGTCTCGCTCGCGGTGCGCCGCGGGGAGACGCTCGGCATCGTGGGGGAGTCCGGCAGCGGCAAGAGCACCCTCGGGCGGATGCTCGTCGGCCTGCTGGCACCCGGCTCCGGCCGGATCCACCACGGGGGCCGGGAGACGTCCGGCATCGCGCCCGGCGCCCAGATGGTGTTCCAGGACCCGCTGTCCTCCCTCAACCCCCGCCGCTCCGTGGGCGAGTCCATCGCCGACCCGCTGCGCGCGGCCGGCCGGCGCGACGGGGCCGCGATCCGGGCCCGCGTGGAGGAACTCCTGACCCGCGTCGGCCTGGAGGCCGGGCACTACGACCGCTACCCGCACGAGTTCAGCGGCGGCCAGCGCCAGCGCGTCGGCATCGCCCGCGCCCTGGCCCCCGAGCCCACGCTGATCGTCTGCGACGAACCGGTGTCCGCCCTCGACGTCACCACCCAGGCACAGGTCACCGCCCTGCTGGCCGAACTCCAGCGGGAGTCGGGGATCGCCCTCGTCTTCATCGCGCACGACCTCGCGGTGGTCCGGCAGGTCAGCGACCGGGTCGCGGTCATGCGCGGCGGCCTGATCGTCGAGGAGGGCCCGGTCGACGAGGTCTACGACCGCCCCGCCCACCCCTACACCCGGCAGCTGCTGGACGCCGTACCGGCCCTCGACCCGGAGCCGGCGGCACGGCGGCGGTCCGCGCGGCGAGAGGTGCTCGCGTAGGCCCGCACGGGTGCGGGGCCCCCTTTCTAGCGTGCTCGAACGCGAACCGTACGGGAAAGTTACGACTCTTCACCCCTTCCGGTGGCGCGACGGACAACCGTCCGTCGCACCACCGGCACATCCGCTTGAGTTCTTCCGCGGCGGGTCGACGGACCGACGGCGACCGCCTGGAACGGGAGATCGGGGGTGCCACTCGTGCGGATCGGACTGGTCACGGAAGGCGGTTATCCGTATGCGGCGGCAGAGTCCGGGCTCTGGTGCGACCGGCTCGTGCGCGGGCTCCCGCAGCACGAGTTCGAGCTCTACGCGCTGAGCCGCACCGCCGGCCAGGAGGCCCGCGGCCGGGTCCCGCTCCCGGGGCACGTCACCCGCGTGCGGACCGCCCCGCTGTGGGCCCCGGGCGACGACGGGCGCACGTACGCGCGGCGCGAACGGCGGCGCTTCACCGCCGGCTTCGAGCAGCTGGTCCGCGGGATCTGCGCGGACGAGGCCGAGGCCTTCGCCACCGGGCTCTACGAACTGGCCGCACTCGCCCGCGAACAGGGTGGGATGTACGCGGCCCTGCGCTCCGAAACGGCCGTACGGGCCGTGGAGGCCGGCTGCCGCGCCCCGGGCGCGGGCAGCGGCGTGGCGGCGGCCCGGGTACCCGACCTGCTGGAGTTCGTCGACGCGCTGGAACGGATGCTGCGGCCGCTGTCCCTCGACTGGTACGAGGAGCCCGGACTCGGCGCCGTCGACGTCTGCCACGCGGCGGCCGGCGGGGTCGCGGCGCTCCCCGGGCTCCTGGCCAAACGCTTCTTCGGGGTCCCGCTGCTGGTCACCGAGTACGGTGTCCGGCTGCGCACCCACTACCTGGAGCACGGCGAGGACGACCGGCCCGCCCTGCGCGCGCTCCTCGCGGCCTTCCACGTCCGGCTCGCCGGCGAGATCTACGCCGGCGCCGACCTCCTCACCCCCGGCAACGCGCACGCCCGCCGCTGGCAGGAGCGCTGCGGTGCCCCCCGCGAGCGGCTGCGGACCGTGTACCCCGGCATGGAGGCGGACCGATTCGCCGCCGTCGGCGAGGACCCGGACCGCGGCGACCCGGACACCCTGGTGTGGGTCGGGCGCGCCGAGCCCGCCAAGGACCTGATCGGCCTGCTGCACGCCTTCGCCGAGGTCCGCCGGGCCGCACCCGACACCCGGCTGCGGATCTTCTCGACGGCCGCCGTGCCCGGCTACCTGGCCGACTGCCGGTCGCTGGCGGCGCAGCTCTTCCCCGACGAGGCCGCCGACGCGCGGACGGTGGGGGAGAACCCGGTCGCCTTCGAGGAGATCGGCTGCCCCGAGACGCCCTCCCCGGCCGACGCGTACGGGGCCGGCCGGATCGTGCTGCTGTCCTCGGTGATCGAGGGCTTCCCCCTCACCCTCGCCGAGGCCATGTTCTGCGGGCGCGCCACCGTGTCCACGGACGTCGGGGCCGTCCGCGAGGTCATCGGCGGGACCGGACTGGTCGTGCCGCCGCGCAACCCCCGGGCGCTCGCCGACGCCTGCCTCGCCCTGCTGGGGGACCCCGAGCGGGCCCAGCGGCTGGGGGCGGCGGCCCGGGCCAGGGCGCTGGAGCTGTTCACCGTCGAACAGAACGCGGCCGCCTTCCAGGACGGCTACCAGTTGCTGCTGGCCCGCGGTTCCGCGCGGCCCGACGGAGAGGTCCCCTTCGAGCGGCCGGCCGAGGCGCGGGTGCCGGGGCACTGGACCACCCCGACGTGGGCCCCGCCCGTCACCCCCGCACCGGGTCCGGAGGCGGCGGCATGACGACCGTCGACCCGTACCCCGTCGCCGACGGCCACATCGCCGACGGAGCCGGCACGGCCCCGCCGACAACCCCGATCGCGAGCGGCGCCGGAGCGGGGACCGGGCCCGGCGCGGCCGTACCGGCCACACCGCAGACGGCCCGGCGCAGGGGCGGCGGGGATCCCGTCAAGGCCCTGCTGCACCGGCACCGGGAGCTGTGCGAGCGGGCCGTCGACGCGCTGGAGGTCGCCGCCGGACTGGAGGCGCACGGCATCACCGACCGCACCGCCGCCCGGTTCCGGCACCGGGACGTGTTCTCCCTCGCCGAGGAGCTGTACGCCCGCACCCCGCGCGGCGAGGCCCCGGCGCCCGCGCCCGCGCGGACCCCGGCCGGGCCCCGGGCGGTGCGCCGGTTCGGCTACGCCCTGCTCCCCGGTGCCCTCACGTTCGGGGCGGCCGCCACCGGGACGCCGTGGACGGGCCCCCTCGCGGTGCTCCTCACCACCGGCGCACTGGTGTGGCCCGGCCGGTGGCCCCGGGGACGCTTCCCCTACTCCGCCCACCTGCTCGCGGCGGCCGTCGTCGGATGGGCGGTCCACCGGCACGGGCCGGCACTCGGAGCCGCCCTCGCGCTGGCCGTGGCCCCCGGACACCTCGCCGGGGCGTACTACGCCGCCCGGGCGCGCCGCCGGCTCGCCGGGAGCCGGGTCCTGGAGGACTTCGCCGCCGGGTCCCGGCCCCTGCTCGCCGGGGTCCTGCTGCCCTTCGGCGCGGCCGCCGCGGGGGCGGCCGCGCTCGCCGGGGCCGACCCGGCCGCCGCCGTACCGCTCGCGGTGCTGCTGTTCCTGGTCCGGCTGCTGCTCCGGCACGGCGCGCACCGCGCCCCCCTGGCGGCGGCCCTGGCCCTCGCCCTGGTCCCGGCACCGGCGGCGGTGGCCGCCGCGGCCGCGGGACTCCTCGTACACGCCGTGCTCGCGCTGTCCCGCGCCTCGGCCCACGCGCGGCCCTGAGCGCCGTACCCCACCCACCGACCCCCACCCAACCCACCCAAGGAGAAACAGGATGACCGGCCAGCCAACCAACCGAGGGGCCGCGCGATGAGGGTGCTGCTGATCGGAGCCAACGGTTACCTCGGCCGCTACGTCGCGGACCGGCTGCTCGCCGACCCCGCGGTCCAGCTGACCGCGCTCGGCCGCGGCGACGACGCCGACGTCCGCTTCGACCTCGCCACCGGCAGTCCCGGAGCCCTCACCCGGTTCCTTGACGCCGTCCACCCCGGCGTCGTCATCAACTGCGCGGGCGCCACCCGCGGTGGGGCCCGGGAGCTGACCCGGCACAACACCGTCGCCGTCGCCACCATCTGCGAGTCGCTGCGCCGCAGCGGCTGCGGCGCCCGGCTGGTCCAGCTCGGCTGCTCCGCCGAGTACGGGCCCAGCCAGCCCGGCTCGTCCACGGCCGAGGACGCGGTGCCCAGACCCGGCGGACCGTACGGCGTCAGCAAGCTCGCCGCGACCGAGCTGGTGCTCGGGTCCGGGCTGGACGCCGTCGTGCTGCGGGTGTTCTCGCCCGTCGGCCCCGGCACCCCCGCGGGCTCCCCGCTGGGCCGGCTCGCCGAGGCGATGCGGCGCGCCATGCAGTCCGGGGACGGCGAGCTCAAGCTGAGCGGCCTCGGCGTCCAGCGCGACTTCGTCGACGTACGGGACGTCGCGCGGGCCGTGCACGCCGCCTCCCTGTCCGCCGCCCAGGGGGTCGTCAACATCGGCACCGGCCGGGCGGTCCGGCTGCGCGACGCGGCGGCCGTCCTGGCCCGCGTCGCCGGATACGGCGGCGCCCTGCACGAACTGGACGTCCCGCACGGCGGCGACCGGCACGGCGGCCCCGCGCACGGGCACCCCGGCCGCCCGCAGGGCCTGTCCGCCATCGGTTCGCCGCGCTCCGAGGCCACCGCCGAGCAGATCGCCTCCGCGGCCCCCCAGC
Organism: Streptomyces sp. NPDC004667; assembly: GCF_040609475.1. Taxonomy (NCBI): domain Bacteria; kingdom Bacillati; phylum Actinomycetota; class Actinomycetes; order Kitasatosporales; family Streptomycetaceae; genus Streptomyces; species Streptomyces sp. NPDC004667. Next base: position 20,254 of record NZ_JBEXKC010000006.1, read on the forward strand.
CGTACCCCTACCCCGACGGCTGCGGCGCCTGGCAGCAGGCCGACGTGCGCACCGCCCGGGACCGGCTCGGCTGGCGGCCCCGGATCAACCTGGAGGAGTCCCTCGCGGACATCTGGATGGAGGCGGCGTGCCGTATCTGACCACTCCGCCCGGGGCCACGGCGGAGGCCGCGACCGGGGCCGGCCGGCTGGGCCTGGGCATCCCCGGTTACGCGCACCCGCTGCTCGCCCCGGTGGAGTGGGCCGAGCTGACCCGCCCGGGGACCCCGCTGCACTGGGCGGTGCTCAACGTCTCCGACGGCCCCGGCGGACGCCCCGACCCGCACTGCTCCGAGGTCGCCGCGAAACTCGGCCGGGCGGACGGCACGGTCCTCGGGCACCTCGCCCTGCGGGACGGGACCCGGTCCTTCGGGGAGCTCGTCTCCGACGCCCACCGCTTCCGCGACTGGTACGGCGTCGGCGGCTTCTACCTCGCCGGAGCCCCCTCCGACCGGGAGGGTCTCGCCGGGGTCCGCCGGATCACCGACACCCTGCGCGGGCTCGGCGAGGGGCTGCGGATCGTCCTCGGACACGGCACGCACCCGTGCGAGGGCTACACGGAGGCCGCCGACCAGCTGGTCACCTTCTCCGGGGCCTGGGCCGACTACCGCTGGTCGCAGGTGGCCGAGTGGACGGCCGACCATCCGCCCGAGACGTTCTGCCACCTCGTCCACGGCGTGCCGCGCACCCACCTGGAGGAGGCGCTGCGGATCGCCCGCTGGCAGGGCGCCGGCACGATCTGGTTCACGGACCGGCGCGCGGCGGGCGACCGGGACCCCTGGGCCTCGATGCCCGGGTACTGGGACGAAATCGTCTCGCGGATCGGACCGGGTGTCTCGGAATGAAGAAGGGCGTGGCAGTGTTACGGGACAGAACAACCTTTAAATGCTCCCCGCGGACGCGGGGATGACCCTGGAGTGCCCGTGTCGCTGCCACCCTTGGTTGAGCCAGCCGCTGAGCTCACCGTTGACGAGGTCCGCCGGTACTCCCGGCACCTGATCATCCCGGATGTCGGGATGGACGGCCAGAAGCGCCTGAAGAACGCCAAGGTGCTGGCCGTGGGCGCCGGCGGCCTCGGTTCCCCCGCCCTCATGTACCTGGCCGCGGCCGGCGTGGGCACGCTGGGCATCGTGGAGTTCGACGAGGTCGACGAGTCGAACCTGCAGCGCCAGATCATCCACAGCCAGGCGGACATCGGCCGCTCCAAGGCCGAGTCGGCCCGTGACAGCGTGCTGGGCATCAACCCGTACGTCAACGTGGTCCTTCACGAAGAGCGGCTCGAAGCCGAGAACGTGATGGAGATCTTCAGCCAGTACGACCTCATCGTCGACGGCACGGACAACTTCGCCACGCGCTACCTGGTCAACGACGCCTGCGTACTGCTGAACAAGCCGTACGTGTGGGGTTCGATCTACCGCTTCGACGGCCAGGCCTCGGTCTTCTGGTCCGAGCACGGCCCGTGCTACCGCTGCCTCTACCCGGAGCCCCCGCCGCCGGGCATGGTCCCGAGCTGCGCCGAGGGCGGCGTGCTGGGCGTGCTCTGCGCGTCCATCGGGTCCATCCAGGTCACCGAGGCCATCAAGGTCCTCACGGGCGTCGGCGAGCCGCTCGTCGGCCGTCTGATGATCTACGACGCCCTGGAGATGCAGTACCGCCAGGTCAAGGTCCGCAAGGACCCGGACTGCGCGGTCTGCGGTCCGAACGCGACCGTCACCGAGCTCATCGACTACGAGGCCTTCTGCGGCGTCGTGTCGGAGGAGGCCCAGGAGGCCGCCCTCGGTTCGACGATCACTCCCAAGCAGCTCAAGGAGTGGATCGACGCCGACGAGCCCATCGAGATCATCGACGTCCGTGAGAAGAACGAGTACGAGATCGTCTCGATCCCCGGCGCGAAGCTGATCCCCAAGGGCGAGTTCCTGATGGGCACCGCCCTCCAGGACCTGCCGCAGGACAAGCGGATCGTCTTGCACTGCAAGACGGGTGTCCGCAGTGCGGAAGTCCTGGCTGTCCTGAAGTCCGCGGGCTTCGCGGACGCGGTGCACGTCGGCGGCGGCGTCATCGGCTGGGTCCACCAGATCGAGCCCGAGAAGCCGGTCTACTAGCGAAGCCGGTCCACCGGCAGCACCGTCCGAAGGGGCCGTACCCGCACCGGGTACGGCCCCTTCGGCGCGTTCTAGGCGGGAGTGGGGCTGGCGGCCGGGGTGGGGCTGGCGGCGGGGGTGCAGACGGTGCCCGACGTCGGCGCCTTCCCGTCCAGGAGGTAGGTGTTCACGGCCTGCTGCACGCACGCGTCGCCGCTGTTGTACGCGCCGTGGCCCTCGCCCTTGTACGTGAGCTCCACGCCCACGCCCTTGCCGAGCCGCTCGGCCATCTTCCGGGCGCCCTCGTACGGGGTCGCCGGGTCGCCGGTGTTGCCGATCACCAGGATGGGGGCGGAGCCGGGGGCCGAGACGTCCGGGGTGTTCCAGGAGCCCGGGACCGGCCAGCCCGTGCAGGTCAGCATGGCCCAGCCGAGGAAGTCGCCGAAGACGGGCGAGGCCTTGCGGAACTCGGCGAGCTTGGCCTTGGTCTGCGCGAGGCTGTACCGGTCCTTGGAGTCGGCGCAGTTGATGGCGGCGTTGGCCGCGCCGAGGTTGCTGTACCGGCCCTGCTGGTCCCGGCCGTTGAGGGCGTCCGACAGGGCCATCAGCAGCTGGCCCTGGCCGCCCTCGGCCTCGTCCAGGCCCTGCTCCAGCAGCGGCCACAGCTCCTTGGAGTACAGGGCCTGTGCGATGCCGTTGGTCGCGGCGGACTCGCCGAGCATGCGGTCGCCGATGCCGGGGATGGGCTTGGCCGCGAGCGCCTTCTGGAGCTTGATGATGTTCGCCTCGATCTCCTTGGCGGTGCTGCCCTGGAGCCGGCAGGCGTCGCCGCGGTCCACGCAGTCCTGGGCGAAGTTGCCGAGGGCGAGCTGGAAGCCCTTCGCCTGGCCGAGTGCGCCCTGTTCGGCGTTCTGGGTCGGATCGACGACGGCGTCGAACACCGCCCGGCCGACGTTCTTCGGGAAGAGGTGGGCGTAGACCCCGCCGAGCTCCGTGCCGTAGGAGATCCCGAAGTAGTTCAGCTTCTCGTCGCCCAGGGCCTGGCGGATGCGGTCCAGGTCGCGGGCGGCGTTCTCGGTGCCCACGTGGGGCAGGACGGTGCCGGAGTTCTTCTCGCACGCCTCCTGGTACTTCTTGATGCCGTCGAGGAAGGCCTTCTCCTGCTCCGGGGTGGCGGGGGAGGAGTCCTGCGCGTAGTACGCGTCCAGCTGCTTGTCGTCCTCGCAGCGCACGGGCGCGCTGCGGCCGACCCCGCGCGGGTCGAAGCTCACCAGGTCGTAGCGGTCACGCAGGGCCGCGTACTCCTGGGCGGCGCCGGGGAGGGTGCTGATGCCGGAGCCGCCGGGGCCGCCGAAGTTGAAGACGAGGGAGCCGAGGCGGTGCTTCTGGTCCCGGGCCTTGGCGCGGACCAGGGCGATCGGGATGGTCTTGCCCTCGGGGTTCGCGTAGTCGAGCGGTACGTCGAGGGTGGCGCACTGCCAGTCCTTGCCGGGCGTCTGCCCACCGCCTTCGGCGGCGGTGGGAGCGGAGCACTCGCCCCACTTGAGGGGCTTGGGCTCCTGGGTGCTGCCGCCCCGGGGTCTTCCCGCCGTACCGGAGCCGCCGCCGGAGCAGGCACCGGTGGTGAGCAGCGCGGCGGTGAGGGTGGCGGCAGCGGCTGTCCGAACGACGTTTCTGGGCATGTCTCCATCCTCTGCCTCCACCCCGCACCCCGCCCCCGCGCTGACCCGTCCGGGGGATCCCGCCGGGCGCCGGGGCGGGAGGCTGTCAGGCCGCGGCCGGGCCGGGGACCGGGGCCGGGGCCGGGGCCGGGCCGGGTACCGGGGGCGCGGCCGGGGCCAGTACCCGGCGGGCCGCGGCCCGGGCCGTGGCCACGCAGGCGGCCACGCCCACGCCCTCGTACGCCGCTCCGCACAGCGCCAGCGACGGCAGCTCCGCGGTCGCCTCGCGGATGCGGGCCACGCGTGCGCGGTGCCCGACGCCGTACTGCGGCAGGGCCCGGTCCCAGCGGGTCACGCGGGCGGCGAGGGGCTCGCCCATCGGGCCCACCGCCCGGTGGAGTTCGGTGACGGCGGCCCGGATCAGGTGCCGGTCGGGGCGGCCCAGCAGCTCCTCCTCCCCGATCCGCCCGATCGACGCGCGCAGCACGAACGTGTCGGGCGCCGCCTCGTCCATCCAGGACCACTTGTTGGAGAGGAAGGACGCCGCCTTGAGGACGTGCCCGTCCACCGCCGGGACCAGGAAGCCGTTGCCCTCCGGGAGGCGGTGGGCCCGGCCGCGCGAGAAGGCCATGGTGACGACCGCGGTGGAGGCGTGCGGGATCGCCGACAGCTCGGCCTCCGCCCGGGGGGAGTGCGGTCCCAGCAGCTCCGCCGTCGCGAAGGCCGGCAGGGCCAGGACCACCGCGTCCGCGTCCATGGTCAGCGGGCCGTCGGCCGTCATGGCCCGCACCCGCCACCGGTCGCCGGGAAGCCGCCCCAGGGAGCGGGCCGTGGTCCCGGTGAGGATCCGTGCCCCGCCGGCGCGGGCGACCGCCTGCGGGAGGCGGCCGGTGCCGCCGGCCAGGCCCCGGACGGCGCCCGCGGCCGGGCGCGTCCCGCCCGCCGCCCTCATCCGGCGCAGCGCGGGCAGCAGCGGGCCGCCCTGTTCGGCCAGGGTGGCGATCCGGGGCAGGACCGCGTGCAGCGAGAGCCGGTCGGCGCGGCCCGCGTGGACCCCGGCCAGTACCGGTTCGACCAGCCGGTCCACGGCCTCCCGGCCGAGGCGGGCGCCGAGGTACTCGCTCACCGAGCAGTCCTCGGTGAGGGGTGTGGCGGGCAGGCTCTCCTCGGCCGCGACCCGGGCGACGCCCTCCGCCGAGAGCAGGCCGGTGCCGGCCAGCGCGGCCGGGTCGGCCGGGATGCCCATGACGTGTCCGGGCGGGAGCGCGCGCAGCCCGTCGTGGGTCCAGACGGCGGTGGCGGACGGGGCCGGGTCGCGCAGGGCGCCGCCGAGTCCGACGGCGGCCGCCAGCTCCAGGGCCTCCGGGCGCAGCGCTGTCAGCGACTGCGCACCCTCGTCGACGGCCGTACCGGCGATGGTGCCGGTGCGCAGCGCGCCGCCGACCTTGGCCCGGCTCTCCAGCACGGTGACGTCCGCCCGGCCGCGCAGCTGCCAGGCGGCCGAGAGGCCGCTGATACCGCCGCCCACGACGATCACTGAACGCATGGTCATCTCCCGTAGAGGTATGTCCCCTTTACGAACGTAGGGGAGGGCCCCGGGCCGGCACATCGTGCTTTCGGCCAGAGCCCGGGGCTCCGCCCGGCGGACGGGAAGGCCCCGCCGGGACACCGGGGGCGTCCTGGCGGGGCCTTCGTCGGCCGGGTCCCCGAGGGGCCGGCGGAGCTAGATCGATTCCTTGCGGGTCAGGAAGTTGAACGAGATCCAGCCCGGGAGGACCGGCAGCCAGAAGGTCATCAGGCGGAAGAGCAGGACCGCCGAGATGGCGACCTCCTTCTCCAGGCCCGCCGCGATCAGACCCAGCGTCAGGGTCGTCTCCACCGCTCCGATGCCGCCCGGGGTCGGGGCCGCCGAGCCCAGGGCGTTGCCCGCGAGGAAGACCACCGCGATGCTCGCGTAGCTGATGGCCTCCCCGCCGCCGAAGGCGCGGATCGAGGCGTCCAGGCACATCACGAAGCAGCCGGTCAGCAGCAGCATGCCGCCGATGCCGGTCATCAGCTTCTGCGGGCGCTGGAGCACGTCCAGCATGCGCGGGACGACACCCGCGAACAGGGCCCGTACCCGGGTGACGACGAACTTCCGCAGGAAGGGGACCGCCGTGACGACGAGGACCAGCACGGCGACCGTGAGCAGGCCCGCGATGACCGTCCGGGAGGGGGTCATCTCGGGAGTCTTCTCGGTGCCGGTCAGATAGCCGAAGGACAGCAGCAGGAGGATGTGGCTGGCCAGGCCGAAGAGCTGGGAGGCGCCGACGCTGGCCACGGCCAGGCCGGGGCGGATGCCGGCCCGCTGCAGGAAGCGGGTGTTCAGCGCGACACCGCCGACCGCCGCCGGGGCGACCAGCTTCACGAAGGACCCCGCCACCTGCGCGAGCACCGTCCGCAGGAAGGGCACCCGTTCCGGTACGAAGCCCAGCAGGCTCATCGCCGCCGCGAAGTAGCTGAGCGCCGAGAAGGCGAGCGCCGCCCCGACCCAGCTCCACTGCGCCTGCTCGACGATGGTCGCGAAGTCCACGTGGGCCAGCTGAGTGAGCAGGAAGTACGCACCGAACGCGCCGGCGATGAAGGACACCAGGGTGCGCGGACGGATCCGTTCCAGCCGGGCCGGCTCTACCGGGGCCTGCGGGCGGATCAGCAGGACCTGCCGGCGGATCTGGCTGAGCAGGTCCTCCTCGCGCGCCCCTTCGAGGGCGTCGTCCAGGGCCCGCTTCTCCGCCTTGCGGTCGGCGGCCGCGCTGGCGGCGGCATCCCCCGCGCCCGCCGCGGCCTGTGCCTCGCGGGCCGCCTTCGCCACCCGCGAGGACTCCAGTACGGCCTCGCGCTGCCGGTCGGCCCGCTCGCGGGCCAGCCGGCGCAGGGTGGCCCGGGTGGAGCGGCTCAGGGCGATCGGCTGGAGCAGCGGCAGACAGTCCGCCACCGCGTCCGGGCCCAGCACCGACACCGCCGAGGCCACCGAGCGCTCGGCGCCGACCCGCAGGCCGAGGGTGGTGAGCAGCTGGGCGATGTCCATGCGGAGCACCACGTCGCCGGCCGCGATCTCGCCGCCCCGCAGGTCGGTGAGGATGACGTTGCCGGAACGATCCACCACCAGCGCGTCCCCGGTGAGCCGGCGGTGCGCGATCCGGCGCGACTGGAGCGCCCGCACCTGCTCCCACGCGTTGCGGCTCAGGTCGTCGGTGATCTCCTCGTCCGGCAGCGCGTCGAGGGTCCGGCCGCCCAGGTGCTCGTAGACCAGCATCACGGCGTCGGGGCCGAGCTCGGAGGTGGCGATCAGACGGGGGGCGTTGGCCCCGGCCGCGATGGCCGCGTAGGCGAGCAGTGCCTCCTGCTCCAGGGCCTGGCGCAGGGACTGCAGGCTGCGCCGGGTGGTGATCCCGCGCAGGGTCATCCGGCGCCACACCCGGTAGAAGAAGCCGTGCGCCTGCTGCTCGCGGTCCACGACGGTGACGTCCAGCGGCGGCCCGTCCTCCAGCGTGACGTGGTAGCGGCGGCCCCGGTCGTTGGCCTCCGCGCCCTCCCCCTCGGGAGCCTCGGCGCGCATCGCGCTGACCGGCTGGAAGCCGACGCGGCGCAGGCCCGCGAGGAGGTTCTGCCCGGTCGGGCGGACGTTCGGGGAGCCGACCGCGTACAGGGTGCCGTACGCGACGCTCCAGCCGATCAGTACCGTCAGGATGATCGAGAACGGTGTCGTGTACCCGCCGACCAGCATGGCGAAGGCGTCCAGGAGCAGGACCACCCACAGCGCCACCCGCCAGCGGGGCCGGCGCGTCATCCCGACGGCGGTCATGTACGCGATCACGGGCGCGAGGTAGCCGTGCACCGGGTCGGTGAGGGTGCCGGTGGTGCCGGTGGTGCGGGTCAGCGCCTCCTGGATGGTCCCGGGGGCGGCCTGGGACACCCACAGGTCGGTGGCGAGGGTGACGCCGTGCGCGAGGACCGCGGCGAGCACGCCGTCCGCGATGCGCAGCCCGTCGCGTTTGATCAGCCGCTCGATGGCGAAGGCGACGGGCACCAGGAGGACGGCGATGGAGGACACCAGCCCGGCGACCTTGATCAGCAGATCGGGTGCCTGGCCCGTGCCGGCGCTGATGTCCTGCTCCAGGCCCGCCGTGGTGCCGTGGGCGAAGGCGGCGATGCACAGGACGACGGCGATGCCGAGGACGCCGACGAGGAGCCGTACGAGGTCGGAGGGCCGGTGCACGCGCGCGGCGAGCAGCGGCTCGTCGACCTCGACCCGGTCGGCCGCCGTCGGGGTGTGACCGGGCGGGTCGTCGGGGTGCGGATCGCAGACGGGCACCTCGGGTGCCTGGGGCGCCTGGGGCGCCTTGGAAACCTCGGGTGCCTCGGGTGCCTCGGGGGCCTGGGGCGCCTTGGGTGCCTCCTGCACGGGGCCGGAGCGCGGCTGCCCGGGGCGCACGGGTTCCGGGCGCGTGGGCTCCGGGAGCGCCGCGTCGGGGAAGGGCACGTCGGGGGGCACGTCGGGGAGGGGCGCGTCAGGGCGCGCGTCGCCTTCCGCGGGCGCGCCGGAGTCCGCGGGCGCGCCGTTTTCCGGCCGCGCGCCCTCGTCTCTCGTCGCACCGTCCGGAGGGCTCACACCCTGCTCCTTAGCCGTCACATCCGTCTCTTCTTGATCACGTATCACCAGTCACCGCCCGGAAGATGGTGGCACGGACCGGCGGTCGAAGGGGGCACCAGGGTGCGCGCCGGTTCGGAAGGAGACCTTCCGCCGAGGTGTCCGTGCCGTCCGGCACCATGTCCCGAATGAGCGAAGAGCTTCCCGCGTACGCGGAGCGGGTGCTGGAGGTGGCCGAGCGGATTCCGCCCGGCCGGGTGATGACCTACGGGGACGTCGCGGAGTGGCTCGGCGAGGGCGGACCCCGCCAAGTCGGCCGCGTCATGGCCCTGTACGGAGGAGCCGTGCCCTGGTGGCGCGTGGTGCGGGCGGACGGCGTACCCCTGCCCGGCAGCGAGCGGCGGGCCCTGGAGCACTACCGGACCGAGGGTACTCCGCTGCGCGAGACCCCCTCCGGCGAGCCGCGGCTCGCGATGCGGCGGGCCCGCTGGGACGGGCGCGACGAGACGGACGGAGGCGACGAGGCTCACACCTGACAGCTTCGGCCATGCCGCGCACCGGCACAGGCTCGAAGGCGCGTACGGGGGACGACCCGGAAGGCCTCCGGGGCGACGTTCCGCCCCGCCGGGACGGACTGCGGCGGCCCGCGCGGTTGGCGTAGCGTTGCCTCTTCGGCGCGCGCGACGGCCACCACGGCCGCCGCCCGCACCGACCCCGACACCGCCAGCGCGGCAACCGCGGCGACCGCAGACCCACCAGGACCGGCACCCCACGTGATCACCTCTCCTTCCGACCGCTCAGAGCGGCGTACGCGGACCCCTGACGCGTACCGGCTGGTGCGCACCGGGCCGGAACAGGTGGCTCCTCCTGTCCTGGACGCAGCGCAGCGCGCGGTGGTTGATCACACCCGCGGCCCCCTGCTGGTCCTCGCCGGACCGGGCACCGGCAAGACCACCACCCTGATCGAGGCGGCCGCCGCCCGGGTCGAGGCGGGGGTCGACCCCGCCCGCATCCTCATCCTCACCTTCAGCCGCAAGGCCGCAGTGGAACTGCGCGACCGCGCGGCCCTGCGGCTCGGCGGCGCCCGCGCCCCGCAGGCCACCACCTTCCACTCCTTCTGCTACGGACTGGTCCGCGCCCACCAGGACCACGAACTGTTCGCGGACCCGCTGCGGCTGCTCTCCGGTCCGGAGCAGGACGTGATGGTCCGCACCCTGCTGGAGGGCCAGCGCCGGCTCCGCTCCATCCGCTGGCCGGACGACCTGCGGGCCGCGCTGACCACCCGCGGGTTCGCCGACGAGGTGCGCGCCGTCCTGGCCCGCGCCCGCGAGCTGGGCCTCGGCCCCCGCGCCCTGGCCGCCTTCGCCGAGCGGATCGGCCGCCCCGACTGGAAGGCGGCCGCGGCCTTCCTCTCCGAGTACCTCGACGTGCTCGACCTCCAGGGGGCGCTGGACTACGCGGAGCTCCTCCACCGGGCCGTCCTGCTGGCCGAGACCACCCCGGCGCTGTCCGGCGCCTACGACGTGATCCTCGTGGACGAGTACCAGGACACGGACGCCTCCCAGCTGCGGCTGCTGCGCGCCCTGAACGGTCCGGGCGGGACCCTGGTCGCCTTCGGCGACCCCGACCAGTCGATCTACGCCTTCCGGGGCGCCGACCTCAACAACATCCTCGGCTTCGAGACCTCCTTCCCGGGCGCGGCCGTGCGCGCGCTGACCGTCGGCCGCCGCTCCGGCTCCGCCCTGCTGGCCGCCACCCGGCTGCTCACCACCCGCATGGCCGTCCCGCGCCTGCCCGCCGCCGCCGTACGGGCCCACCGGGCGCTGGAGCCGGTACGGGAGGGCGGCCGGGTGGAGGTGTACACGTACCCGACGGCCGGCTCCGAGCTCGACAACATCGCCGACATCCTGCGCCGGGCCCACCTGGAGGACGGCGTGCCCTGGCGGGACATGGCCGTCCTGGTCCGCTCCGGAGGCCGCACGCTCCCGGCGATGCGCCGTGCCCTGATCGCGGCGGGCGTCCCCGCGGAGACGGACGCCTCGGCGACCCCCCTCCGCCACGAACCGGCCGTCGCCCCGCTCCTGACGGCCCTCCGCATCACGGCAACGGCCTCCCAGACCCCACCCCCGCCCGCGCCCGCCCTGCCGGGCCCGGCCGGGGCGTCGGATCCCGCCGTGGCGTCCGATCCCGCCGTGACGGCGGATTCCGCCGGGCCGACAGGTCCCGCCGATCCGGCCGGGCCGGCCAACCTTGCCGAGGTGGCCGATCCCGCCGTGCTGTCGGGTACCGCCGTGTCGTCCGGCTCTGCCGTGTCGGCGGACCTCGCCGTGCCGGCCGGACCTGCCGTGTCGGCGGATTCCGCCGGGCCGACAGGTCCCGCCGATCCGGCCGAGCCGGGCAACCCCGCCGAGCCGTCCGATCCCGGCGCCCTGGCGGGCCCCGCCGAGGCGGACGCGACCGCGGCGGTGCGGCCGGGTTCCGGCACGGACGGTGTGGTTTCGACCGAGGGGGCTCCAGGGGCGGACGCCGCCCCCGCCGGGGCCACGGTTCCCCACGCCCGGGCCGGCGCCCGCACGGGCGCGGCGCCGCTCCCGGCAGCACCCGTGCCCGGAACGGACGCCCCCGACGTCATGCCGGCCGGAGCCACCGAAGACCCGCGGTCGGCGCCCGGCTCCCTGGCGGAGCCGGCCGACACCCCCGACGCGGAGTCGGCGCCCGGCGCCGGCGCCGGCCCCGACGCCGCCGGAACCGCCGGAGGCGACGGATGGGTCGGGGTCGAGGCCGCCATCGAGCTGCTCTCCTCCCCGCTCGGCGGGATGGACGCCGCCGACCTGCGCCGCCTCGGCCGGGCCCTGCGCGACGAGGAGCGGGCCGCCGGGGTCACCGTCCCCGCACCCTCCGACGTACTCCTCGCCCGCGCCCTCGCCGAGCCCGAACGGCTCACCGCGCACGACCCCGCGTACGCCCGCGGAGCGCAGCGCCTTGGCCTGCTCCTGCGCAAGGCCCGCGAGCTCCTCCAGGGCGGCGGCACCGCCGAAGAGGCTCTGTGGACCCTGTGGGACGGCACCCCCTGGCCGCAGCGCCTGGAACGCCGCGCCCGCCGCGGCGGCGCCTCCGGCCGCAACGCCGACCGCGACCTCGACGCCGTCTGCGCCCTCTTCGACAACGCCGCCCGCGCCGAGGAACGCACCGGCGGCCGCGGCGCCCTCAACTTCCTCGAACAGCTCGAAGCCGAGGACATCGCCGCCGACACCCTCACCACCCGCGCCGTCCGCACCGACGCCGTACGCCTGATGACCGCACACCGCTCCAAGGGCCTGGAGTGGGGCCTCGTCGTGGTCGCCGGCGTCCAGGAGGGCCTCTGGCCCGACCTGCGCCGCCGCGGCTCCCTCCTCGAAGCCGACCGCATCGGAGCCGACGGCCTCGCCGAACCCCTCACCCCCGGCGCCCTCCTCGCCGAGGAACGCCGGCTGTTCTACGTCGCCGCCACCCGCGCCCGCCACCGCCTCGTCGTCACCGCCGTCAAGGCCCCGGCCGAGGACGGCGACCAGCCCTCCCGCTTCCTCACCGAACTCGGCGTCACCCCCAAGGACGTCACCGGCCGCCCCCGCCGCCCCCTCGCCGTCCCGGCCCTCGTCGCGGAACTGCGCGCCACCACCGTCGACCCCGACGCCTCGCCCGCCCTGCGCGACGCCGCCGCCCGCCGCCTCGCCCGCCTCGCCGCGCTCACCGACGACGAGGACCGCCCCCTGGTGCCCGCCGCGCACCCCCAGCGCTGGTGGGGCCTGTACGAACCCACCGCCTCCGCCGTGCCCCTGCGCGACCGCGACCGTCCCGTGGCCCTGTCCGGCAGCGCCCTGGACCAGCTCGCCAACACCTGCTCCCTCCAGTGGTTCCTGGGCCGCGAGGTCAAGGCCGACGCCCCCTCCACCGCCGCCCAGGGCTTCGGCAACGTCGTCCACGTCCTCGCCGACGAGGTCGCCTCCGGCCGCACCCCCGCCGACCTCGCCGTCCTGATGGAACGCCTCGACTCCGTCTGGGACGCCCTCGCCTTCGACGCCCCCTGGAAGTCCCGCCAGGAGAAGGACAACGCCCGCGCCGCCCTCGAACGCTTCCTGCGCTGGCACACCACCGACCGCGCCGGCCGCGCCCCCGTGGCCACCGAGCACGACTTCGACGTCACCCTCGACGCCGGCGAGTACGCCGTCCGCATCCGCGGCTCCATGGACCGCGTCGAGGCCGACCCGCAGGGCCGCGCCTACGTCGTCGACTTCAAGACCGGCAAGGGCGCGCCCACCAGGGACGAGGTCGCCCGCCACCCCCAGCTCGCCGTCTACCAGCTCGCCGTCCGCGAGGGCGCCGTCGACGAGGTCTTCGACGGCCTGCGCCCCGGGACCGGCGGCGCCGAACTCGTCCAGCTGCGCCAGGGCGCCGCGAAGAAGGAGGGCGGCGACGAGGTCCCGAAGATCCAGGCACAGCAGCCCCTCGACGACGGCCCGTCCGGCGCCTGGGTCGGCGACCTGCTCGCCACCGCCGCCGGCCGGGTCCTGGACGAACGCTTCGCCCCGGCCACCGGCGAACACTGCACGCGCTGCTCCTTCCGCAGCGCGTGCAGTGCCCGTCCCGAGGGCCGGCAGACCGTCGAATGAGACGCCGGACCGCGATGTCGGTGGCGGCGGCTAGCCTTTCGAGGTGACCGCCGTGACCGCGTACGGGTCCGGGCGCGCGCCCGCACTCACCGATCCCGAGCAGCTCAAGGAGCTCCTCGGGATCCCCTTCACGCCCGAACAGCTGGCCTGCGTCACCGCCCCGCCCGCCCCCCAGGTGATCGTCGCCGGAGCCGGCTCCGGCAAGACCACCGTCATGGCGGCCCGCGTGGTCTGGCTCGTCGGCACCGGAGCGGTCGCCCCCGAGCAGGTCCTCGGCCTCACCTTCACCAACAAGGCCGCCGGCGAGCTCGCCGAACGCGTCCGCAAGGCCCTCGCCCGGGCCGGCGTCACCGACCCGGACCCCTCCCCGGCCGAGGCCGAATCGGCCGGCGGCGAGCCGCGGATCTCCACCTACCACGCGTTCGCCGGCCAGCTCCTGAAGGACCACGGCCTGCGCATCGGACTGGAGCCCAGCGCCCGCCTCCTCGCCGACGCCACCCGCTTCCAGCTCGCCGCGAAGGTGATCCGCGAGGCCCCCGGCCCCTACCCCTCCCTCACCAAATCCGTCCCCGACCTGGTCAGCGACCTCCTCGCGCTCGACGGGGAACTCTCCGAGCACCTCGTCGAGCCGGACGGGCTGCGCGCGTACGACACGGAACTGCTCGACTCCCTCGTCGGCGTCCGACTGACCAACGAGGACCTGCGCAAGGTCCCCGAGGCCGTCCGCGGCCGCCTGGAGCTGCTCGAACTGGTCGCCCGCTACCGCGCGGCCAAACGCTCCCGCGACCTCTTCGACTTCGGCGACCAGATAGCCCTCTCCGCCCGGCTCGCCACCACCCGCCCCGAGGTCGGCGCCCTGCTGCGCGAGGAGTTCCGCGTGGTCCTCCTCGACGAGTACCAGGACACCTCCGTCGCCCAGCGCCTGCTGCTCTCCGGGCTCTTCGGCGGGGGCACCGGGCACGCGGTGACCGCCGTGGGCGACCCCTGCCAGGCCATCTACGGCTGGCGCGGCGCCTCCGTCGCCAACCTCGACGACTTCCCCGCCCACTTCCCGCACGCCGACGGCACCCCCGCCACCCGGCTCTCCCTCAGCGAGAACCGGCGCAGCGGAGGCCGCCTCCTCGACCTGGCCAACGGCCTCGCCGCCCCGCTGCGCGCGATGCACGAGGGCGTCGAGGCGCTGCGCCCCGCCCCCGGCGCCGAACGCGACGGCGTGGTGCGTTGCGCCCTGCTGGAGACGCACGCCGAGGAGCTGGAGTGGCTCGCGGACTCCGTCGCCCACCTGGTGCGGACGGGGACCGAACCGGGCGAGATCGCGGTGCTGTGCCGTTCCGCCGCCGACTTCGCGCGGATCCAGGTCGTGCTGGTGGCCCGTGACGTGCCGGTGGAGGTCGTGGGCCTGTCCGGGCTCCTCCACCTCCCCGAGGTCGCCGACCTGGTCTCGGTGTGCGAGGTGCTCCAGGACCCGGGGGCCAACGCCGCCCTCGTCCGGCTCCTCATCGGCCCGCGCTGGCGCATCGGCGCCCGCGACCTCGCCCTGCTCGGCCGCCGGGCCCGGCAGCTGGTGGCCCGCGCCACCGCCGCCGACGGCCCCGACGGGCGGCTCGCGGCGGCGGTCGAGGGCGTGGACCCGGCGGAGATCGTCTCCCTGGCCGACGCGCTGGAGACCTTCCTCGACGGCGCCGGCCAGTCCGCCCCCGACGACCTGCCCTTCTCCGCCGCCGCCCGGGTGCGCTTCGCGCACCTCGCCCAGGAGCTGCGCGACCTGCGGCGTTCGCTCGCGGACCCGCTGATGGACGTACTGCACCGGGTGCTGGCCACCACCGGCCTGGAGGTCGAGCTCTCCGCGTCCCCGCACGCGCTCGCCGCCCGCCGCCGCGAGACCCTGTCGAACTTCATGGACGTCGCCGCCGGCTTCGCCGCGCTCGACGGGGAGGCGACCCTCCTGGCCTTCCTGGGCTTCCTGCGCACGGCCGCCCAGTACGAGAAGGGCCTGGACCACGCCCTGCCGGGCGGGGAGAACACCGTCAAGGTGCTGACCGCCCACAAGTCCAAGGGGCTGGAGTGGGACGTGGTCGTCGTCCCCGACCTGTGCGCCGGCTCCTTCCCGAAGGAGAAGCCGCCGGAGGCCTGGACCTCGTACGCGAAGGTCCTCCCGTACGGGCTGCGCGGCGACGCCCCCACCCTTCCCGCCGACCCGGAGTGGACCTCGGCAGGCCTGAAGTCCTTCAAGGCCGCCCTCAAGACCCACAAGCAGACCGAGGAGCTCCGCCTCGGGTACGTCACCTTCACCCGGCCGCGCTCCCTGCTGCTGGCCTCCGGCCACTGGTGGGGCCCGACGCAGAAGCGCCGCCGCGGCCCCTCGGCGTTCCTGGACGCCCTGCGCGCGCACTGCGAGGCCGGGTTCGGGGAGATCGAGACCTGGGCGGACGAGCCCGCCGAGGACGCGGAGAACCCGGCCCTGGCCACCGCCTCCGCCCCCGACCACTCCTGGCCCCTGCCCCTGGACCCCGCCTCCCTGACCCTGCGCCGCGAGGCGGCGGCCCTGGTCGAGTCCCACCTCACCCGGGCCACCGGCCCCGGCCCCGAGCCCGAGCCGGAGGCCTACGTGTGGCCCCCGCACTGCGAGGAACCGTCCTACGACGCCGAGCCCTGGGCCGCCCCGCCGGAGGGCTCCGAGCCCTGGGAGGGCCCGCCGGACGACGCCGATCCGTGGGCGGGTCCGTCCGACGGGGCTCCCCGGCCGGGGACCCCGGCCGGTGCCCCCGGCCGAGGGCGCCCCGAGGCCCCGCGGGGCGCCGCCGCCGACGCCTGGTACGACGCCCCCTGGCCCGGCGACGCCACGCGGTCCGCGCCCGAGGGGGTCCGGGCCGGCGGTGCCGTCGTCCCGGCCGGCTCCGTGGACGCGGAGGATCCTTGGGCTGCGGAGCCCTGGGCCGGCGGCGCCACGCCGTCCCCGTCGGACGGGCTCCGGGCCGACGGTGCCGTCGCCCCGGCCGGTCCCGCCGACGCGGAGGACCCCTGGGCCGCCGAGCCCTGGGCCGGTGTGCCCGGCTCCGCCGTGCCCGGGGCCCGCGCGGGCTCGGGTGCAGCCCCGGACGCGGGGGAGTACCGGCAGGCCGCCCACCCCGACGCCGAGGACCCCTGGGCCGGCGTGCCCGGGGCCCGTGTGCGCCCGGCGGCGGAGCTTCCCCCACCGGCCGGCCCCGCCGACGGCGACGAGCCCCGGCCGGCGCCGACCGACGGGCCCGACGGCCTCTGGGCCGGGGAGGACGCGCGGCCCGCCGGGGCACCCGCACGCCTGCCCGCGCCCCGCCGCGGGCCCGCCGCCCCGCACCACCCGGAGGGAACCCGGCCCCCGACCCCCGAAGAGGCCCGCGCCATCGCCTCCTGGGACCGCGATCTCGACGCCCTCGAAGGCGAGCTCCGCCGCGCACGGGCGGCCGTCCGCGACGTCGAGTTGCCCTCCGCCCTGTCCGCGAGCCAGCTCATGCGCCTGGCCGCCGACGAGCAGGGCTTCGTACGCGATCTCGCACGCCCCATGCCCAGGCCTCCGCAGCCGGCCGCCCGCCAGGGCACCCGCTTCCACGCCTGGGTGGAGTCCCGCTTCGAGGAGCTGCCCCTGCCGCTCCTCGACCTCCTCGACCCCGCCACCGAGCTGCCCGGCTCCGACCAGGACGTCGCCGACGAGGCCGACCTCGACGCCCTCAAGGCCGCCTTCGAGCGCAGCGAGTACGCCGAGCGGACGCCGTACCGGATGGAGGCCCCGGTGCAGCTCACGCTCGCCGGCCGGGTGATCCGCGGCCGGATCGACGCCGTGTACAAGAACCCCGACGGCTCGTACGAGGTCGTCGACTGGAAGACCGGCCGCACCACCCAGGCCGACCCCCTCCAGCTCGCCGTGTACCGCCTCGCCTGGGCGGAAGCCACCGGCACTCCCCTCGACCGGGTCGCCGCCGCCTTCCTCCACGTCCGCAGCGGCCGCGTCATCCGCCCCCGTGACCTGCCCGGACGGGCCCGCCTTGAGCGGATCCTCCAAGGCGAAACGGGCACGGACGGTGACGCTCAGGCGGACGGATAGGCTCGGGGCCATGAGCGAAACCCAGCCGGACAGCGTCGTCCGCACGTACATCGACACCCACCGCACGGCCTTCCTCGACGACCTCGCCGAGTGGCTGCGCATCCCGTCCGTCTCGGCCCAGCCCGAGCACGCGGGCGACGTGCGCCGCAGCGCGGAATGGCTCGCGGCGAAGCTCAAGGAGACCGGCTTCCCGGTCACCGAGATCTGGCCTACCCCCGGCGCGCCCGCGGTCTTCGCGGAGTGGCCCAGCGAGGACCCGTCGGCCCCGACCGTCCTCGTCTACGGCCACCACGACGTCCAGCCCGCCGCCCTCGCGGACGGCTGGCACACCGAGCCCTTCGAGCCGGTGGTCCGCGACGGCCGCATGTACGGCCGCGGCGCGGCCGACGACAAGGGCCAGGTCTTCTTCCACACCCTCGGCGTGCGCGCCCACCTCGCCGCCACCGGCGCCGCGGCCCCCGCGGTCCACCTCAAGCTGCTGATCGAGGGCGAGGAGGAGTCCGGCTCCCCGAACTTCCGCGCCCTCGTCGAGGAGCGCGCCGAGCGCCTCGCCGCGGACGTCGTGATCGTCTCCGACACCGGCATGTGGTCCGAGACCACCCCCACCGTCTGCACCGGCATGCGCGGCGTCGCCGACTGCGAGATCGACTTCCACGGCCCCGACCAGGACATCCACTCGGGCGCCTTCGGCGGTGCCGTGCCCAACCCGGCCACCGCCGCCGCCCGCCTGGTCGCGGCCCTGCACGACGAGGACGACCGGGTCACGATCCCGGGCTTCTACGACGGCATCGCCGAGCTCACCGACACCGAGCGCGCGCTGATCGCCGAGCTGCCCTTCGACGAGGCCGAGTGGCTCCGTACGGCCAAGTCCCACGCGGCCGCCGGCGAGGCCGGGTACTCCACCCTGGAGCGCGTCTGGGCCCGCCCGACCGCCGAGGTCAACGGCATCGGCGGCGGCTACCAGGGCCCCGGCGGCAAGACCATCGTGCCCGCCTCGGCGCACCTGAAGCTGTCGTTCCGCCTGGTCTCGGGGCAGGACCCGTACGAGGTCGAGGCGGCCGTCCGGGAGTGGGTCGCGGCCCGCGTCCCCGCCGGCATCCGGCACTCGATCACCTTCGGCGCGCCCACCCGCCCCTGCCTGACCCCGCTGGACCACCCGGCGCTCCAGTCCGTCGTCCGCGCCATGGGCCGGGCCTTCGGGCAGCGGGTCCGCTTCACCCGCGAGGGCGGTTCGGGCCCGGCGGCCGACCTCCAGGACGTGCTGGACGCCCCCGTCCTCTTCCTCGGGATCTCCGTGCCGTCCGACGGCTGGCACTCCCCGAACGAGAAGGTCGAGCTCGACCTCCTCCTCAAGGGAGTGGAGACCACCGCCTACCTGTGGGGCGACCTCGCCGAGCACTGGAAGCCCGCAACCACCTGACACACCCGCCACACCCGCCGCACGCACCGCACGCGCGGCACCGCCACCCGAGCAGCCTGCCTTGTCCCACACACCGGGGGAGTTGGAAGTACCTGTGAGCACCCATACCGAGCCCGAGCGCCCGATCTCGCTCGCCGCGCCCAGCGGAATCGACCGCGCCGCGCACCACCGCCTCGACGAGGCGTGGCTCGCCGCCGCCTGGAGCCACCCGACGACCCGCGTCTTCGTCGTCTCCGGCGGCCAGGTCCTGATCGACGACACCCCCGACGGCGGCACCGCCATCGTGATGACCCCGGCCTTCGAGGCCCCGGTCACCGAGACCCACCGGTACTTCCTGGGGACGGACGAGGACGGCGTACGGTACTTCGCGCTCCAGAAGGACTCCCTGCCGGGCCGCATGGACCAGTCCGCCCGCCCGGCCGGACTGCGCGAGGCCGGGCTGCTGCTGTGCCCGCGCGACGCCGGGCTGATGGTCCACGCGGTGGCGCTGGAGAACTGGCAGCGCATGCACCGTTTCTGCTCCCGCTGCGGCGAGCGCACGGTGGTCGCGGCCGCCGGGCACATCCGCCGTTGCCCGGGCTGCGGCGCCGAGCACTACCCGCGCACCGACCCGGCCGTGATCATGCTGGTCACGGACGAGCAGGACCGCGCCCTCCTCGGCCGCCAGGTCCACTGGCCCGAGGGCCGCTTCTCGACGCTGGCGGGCTTCGTCGAGCCCGGGGAGTCCATCGAGCAGTCGGTGATCCGCGAGGTGTGGGAGGAGGCGGGCGTCAAGGTCGGCACGGTCGAGTACGTCGCCAGCCAGCCCTGGCCGTTCCCGTACAGCCTGATGCTGGGCTTCACCGCCCGGGCCGTCAGCTCCGAGATCACGGTCGACGGCGAGGAGATCCAGGAGGCCCGCTGGTTCTCCCGGGACGACCTGCGCGCCGCGATCGAGACCGGCGAGGTCCTGCCGCCGTCGGGCATCTCCATCGCGGCCCGCCTGGTCGAACTCTGGTACGGCCAACCCCTCCCGAAGCCGGCCACGACCCTCTGACGGCCCGGGCCCGCTTCCCCCGGGGAAGCGGGCCCGGCCTCGCCCCTCATAGAGCTCGGACGGGGTTGTCGGGCCGGTCCAGCCAGGCAGTCTGGGCGTCAGGCCCGACGGTGAGTCCGAATCGCCGGAAGTCCGGCCGGTCCTGCTCCTCCCACCACCGGTAGGCGGCTTCCGTCTCGTCCCACAGCCGGCGCGGCCCCGACTGGACCACGAGGTATTCGCTCACGCCGGGCTCGTAGTCGACGGACGCCCACGACCGCGTGTCGTCGCTGTAGAACCACACGACGTGGGATCCGTCGTCGTCCGGCTCCACGGACCAGAAGGTGCCCGGTACCCGCAGGCTGATCGCGAACTGTTCGATCCACCCGTCGATGTCCGCCGGGGAAAGCGTCGTGGTGCTCTTGGTGCCGTCCGCGGGCCACTCCCGACCCTTGAGGTAGGCGTCGTGCGGCGGCCGGTCGGCGCGCTGCTGCCGTAGGCGCATGAAGGCGGACGAGCGGGTGAAGTGCCCGCCGGCCGTACCGTCCTCCCCGACGACGAGCCGAGCGATCGCCTCCCCGCCGTACCCGGTTCCCCACGGGGCGACGATGATCCCGCCGGGCACGGTCTGCTCCACCCAGGCGTAGGGGATCCGGCCGACCGAGCAGGTGGCGACGACCCTGTCGTACGGGGCTCCTTCCGGGTGGCCGAGCCTGCCGTCTCCCACGATCACCGTAGGGGACAGGCCGGCCTCCCGCAGGCTTCTGACCGCGCCCTCGGCCACCTCGGGGTCGTACTCGATCGAGACGACGTTCTCGGAGCCGAGGCGGTGGGACAGGAGACCCGCGTTCCAACCCGTTCCGGCGCCGATCTCCATCGCCCTGCAGGCGCTCCCCGTGGCCCTCGCGTCCTCGACGCCGAGATCACCCAGCATCGAGAAGACCATGTGCGGCTGGGAGCTGGAACTGGTGGGGGTGGTCCCCACCTCGTCTCCGGTGTGCTTGCCGTCATCCCACTGAGTCGTAAGAGGGACGTCGGAGTAGACAGCGGTGAACCACGCGTCCGGGTCCCTATCGAGGTCCACCACAGCGTTCTGCCGGGTGCCTGCGGCGATGCCCGGCCAGATCCGTGCCGGTACGAACATGTCCCGAGGAACTGCGTGGAACGCAGGCAGCCAGTCCGACCGCAAGGCGCCCGATGCGACGAGCGCGGAGGCGAGCCCCTGAGGGCCCACCTCCTCTTTGCGCGCGGTCATGTACCCCTACTTCTTCGCGGGGCCGGAGCCGTCGGAGGAGTTGCCTCCACTGCCGGTGTCCGTGCCGCCGCCTCCGTGTCCGCGTCCACTGCTCCCGTCGTCCTGCTGACTGCCACCCTGGCCGCTTCCGGTACCGCCACCGTGCTTGGGCACGTGATGCTCCTCAGCTGTGAAATGGATGGTCTGCGCTGCCGCCCTGACCAGGGGCCGCTTGTGCCGTTGTCCGGTCCGGGGGAATTCTTCGTAGACGGTGAAGGTGTTCAGCGGGGCGGGGCCGGTCGGCACCGTCATGGGGATCACTCCGAGCCGTACGTTCGGCAGGTGGGTCAGCGAGGCCAGGTGGTCGATCTGCACCGCGAGCGCATCCGGGCCCACGAGGGGCCAGCGGACGGCCTGCTCGGTGAGGATGAACGTGAACCGCTTGGAACGGTCGTACAGGACCTGCTGCCGTTGCAGCTTCCCGGCGATCGTCTTGGAGTGATCGCCAGGGATGTGGGCGAGGCTCGCCCGGATGTACTCCGGAGTCGAGAGCAGGCCCGTGACCATCGACAGCAGGAAGAACCGGAACTCCGACGACGACGCCTCCAGGCCGGCCAGCTCAAGCTGCTTCTTGTCCAGGCCCTTGCGCCGCATGCCCCGGGCGCCCTGCCACTCGGTATTGGCGAGACGAGCCAGGGACATCACCTGAGAGACCAGGGCCGGGGCCGCGTCGAAGGCCCTCAGGAGTTGCTCCACGTCCACGAGGGACGGTCGGACCTTGCCGTTCTCGATCCGGCTGACCTTCGACTGGGACATGTTGCAGCGGGCGGCGGCCCGTGCCCCCGAGAGCCCGGACCGCTTGCGTACCGCTTTCAGCAGGGCCGCCAGCTCCTCGCCGGACCGGCCGAGCTCCTCAGGTTCCACACTCACCCGGTGATGTACTCCAGGAACGGCACGGACGCGGCCACAGCGATGCGCCGGTACTCGACGAACGGGGCGGGGTCGCCCTCGTGGAGTTCGCGGCTGATCTGCCTGCCGTCCGCTCCGTAGTGCATGAGGACGACCGTGGAGCGGTCGAACATCCAGAAATCCTGAACGTCCGGCAGCGGGTTCGGCCGGTCGGTCACGTCGAGGATGCGGATGTCTTCCCCCGCCGGAGCCTGATGCCGGTAGTACCGCTCGAACTCGAACCGCAGGTAGTCGCTCAGCGGCTGCGTGAGGACGTGCACGCGCCCGACGTTGCGGGTCCGCACCATCTCCATCCACGAGTCCTCATACGGGCCGGGGAACCGGGCCCCTGCCCTGAAGGCCGCGAACTCGTCCGCTTCCTGCGGTACGAGGTACTGGGGCAGGGTCTCAAGCCGCCAGGCCTCCGTCTGGAACGTCTTGAACCTCGATGCCCAGTCTTCACCATCCAAGAGCACGGAACGCCTCCCTGAGCACTGCTTCGGGGATCTCGACGAGTCCCTCGCCGGTGGGCGGGGTGAAGGCCGCGGATACGTCGCCCTGGACGATGAACGAGCCGGACGTGGTCCGGTAGACGTTCGGGCAGTCCCCCTGCCCGCACTCGCCGTTTCCGTTGCCTGTGAGCCGGGTCAGTTCCTCACGTGCCATGTGAAGCCCCCTCGGTGCCAGGCCCCGGACGGGCCTGATGAGCACGACCGTACGGACGGACGGGTGGGGCCGTCCATGCGCGGACGCGACTATGCGCGTCTTCGCATAAACGCGTCTCCCCGGTGACGGGAGAGGGCAGCAGAAGGCCCCCGCCGGAGCGGGGGCCACTCTGTATGTACGGAGGGGGGTCAGGCGGCGAGGGCCTGCTTGACCTGGGCCAGGCTCGGGTTCGTCATGACGGACTCGTTGCCGGCGGAGGACTTCACGAGCACGGTGGGGACGGTCTGGTTGCCGCCGTTCGCCTGCTCCACGAACTTCGCGGACTCCGGGTCGAGCTCGATGTTGATCTCGTTGTACGCGATGCCCTCGCGGTCCAGCTGCTTCTTCAGCCGGTTGCAGTAGCCGCACCAGGTGGTGCTGTACATCGTGACGGTGCCCGTGTCCTGCATGCTCGCTCCTCTGGGAGGTCTCGGTGGACCGGGTCTCGGTGATCGGTCCGAGTACTCGAACGTCCCCCGCCGCCGCGCCATTCCCGGAACGGGGGCGGGGACGGCTGGTGTGACGGATCCGACTGCCGCGCACGCTCCGGCTGGTGGGGCCGGTGCGACGGTATGAAGGACGCCCCTCGCCTGTGGACGGTTTTCCCGCCCGCCCCTCGGGACCTGGCAGCATGGCGGGGTGACAGCAGCAACGCACTCCTCAGTCTCCCCGGCCGACGCAGACGCCGCGGACGCCGTGCTCCTGGGCCTGGACCCGGAGCAGCGCGAGGTCGCCACGACCCTGCGCGGCCCGGTGTGCGTGCTGGCCGGAGCCGGTACCGGCAAGACCCGCGCGATCACCCACCGGATCGCGTACGGGGTCCGCTCGGGGCGGCTGATGCCGGCCAGCGTGCTCGCCGTCACCTTCACCAACCGTGCCGCCGGGGAGATGCGCGGCCGCCTGCGCACCCTCGGCGCGGGCGGGGTCCAGGCCCGCACGTTCCACTCCGCGGCGCTGCGCCAGCTCCAGTACTTCTGGCCCCGCGCCATCGGGGGCGAGCTGCCCCGGCTCCTGGAGCGCAAGATCCAGTTCGTGGCCGAGGCCGGCGCCCGCTGCCGCATCCGCCTCGACCGCAACGAGCTGCGCGACGTCACGGGCGAGATCGAATGGGCCAAGGTCACCCAGACCGTCCCCGCCGATTACCCGGCCGCCGCCCTCAAGGCCGGCCGCGAGGCCCCCCGGGACCTGGCCGAGATCGCCCAGATCTACGGCACGTACGAGCAACTCAAGCGCGACCGAGGCATGATCGACTTCGAGGACGTGCTGCTCCTCACCGTCGGCGTGCTCCAGGACCGCCACGACATCGCCGAGCAGATCCGCGCCCAGTACCAGCACTTCGTGGTGGACGAGTACCAGGACGTCAGCCCGCTCCAGCAGCGCCTGCTCGAGCTGTGGCTCGGCGACCGCGACAGCCTCTGCGTCGTCGGCGACGCCAGCCAGACCATCTACTCCTTCACCGGGGCCACCCCCGACCACCTGCTCGACTTCCGCACCCGCTACCCGCAGGCCACCGTGGTCAAGCTGGTCCGCGACTACCGTTCCACCCCCCAGGTGGTCCACCTGGCCAACGGCCTGCTGGGCCAGGCCAGGGGGCGGGCCGCCGAGCACCGCCTGGAGCTGGTCTCCCAGCGCGAGCCCGGCCCCGACCCGGCCTACGCCGAGTACCCCGACGAGCCCACCGAGGCCGAGGGCGTGGCCGGCCGGGTCCGGGACCTGATCGCGGCCGGCGTCCCGGCCGGCGAGATCGCCGTCCTCTACCGGATCAACGCCCAGTCCGAGGTGTACGAGCAGGCCCTGGCCGATGCCGGGGTCCCCTACCAGCTGCGCGGGGCCGAGCGGTTCTTCGAACGGGCCGAGGTCCAGAAGGCCGTCCTCGCCCTGCGCGGTGCCGCGCGCTCCGGCGGCAGCGACGACCCGCTCCTGCGGGACGTGGTGGAACTGGGCTCCCAGGTCAGGGCCGTGCTCAGCTCCACCGGCTGGACCACCGAGCCGCCCGCCGGCTCCGGAGCCGTGCGCGACCAGTGGGAGTCCCTGGCCGCGCTGGTCCGCCTCGCCGAGGACTTCGCCCGCAGCCGGCCGGGCGTGACCCTGGCCGACCTCGCCGTCGAACTCGACGAGCGCAAGGCCGCCCAGCACGCGCCGACCGTCCAGGGCGTCACCCTCGCCTCGCTGCACGCCGCGAAGGGCCTGGAGTGGGACGCCGTGTTCCTGGTCGGCCTCACCGACGGCATGATGCCGATCACCTACGCCAAGACCGACGAGCAGATCGAGGAGGAGCGCCGGCTCCTGTACGTCGGGGTCACCCGCGCGCGGCACCACCTGACGTTCTCCTGGGCGCTCTCCCGGGCTCCGGGGGGCCGGGCCTCCCGTCGCCCCAGCCGCTTCCTGAACGGCCTGCGGCCGGGCTCCGCGGTCCCCGGCAGCCGGCCGGGCGGGCCCGAGGCGGGAGCGGCCCGCAAGCGCGGCCGCCGCGGACCGGCGCTGTGCCGGGTCTGCGGCAGGACCCTCACCGAGGCCGGCGACATCAAGCTGATGCGCTGCGCGGACTGCCCGTCGGACATGGACGAGGGCCTCTACGAACGGCTGCGCGACTGGCGCGCCGGCCAGTCGAAGCTCCAGGGGATGCCCGCGTACTGCGTGTTCACGGACAAGACCCTGATGGCCATCGCGGAGACCGCGCCCGCCGAGCCGGGGGAGCTCTCGATGATCTCCGGCGTGGGTGGCCGCAAGCTTGAGCGGTACGGAGCCGATGTCCTGGCCATCTGCGCAGGCCAGGAGCCTGCGGGCGCGGATCCTGACGACGCGTAGAAACTCGTCGGAAAAATAGTTTGCACATGCCCGGCGGATCCCCATAGGTTCTTAGCAACGGAAACGGTGGCTTCTCCGAAGCCCCGGATCCGTGCTGTACTTATCCGAATACGCATGGGACAGGCCTTCGGGCCGAGTCCCCGAGACGCCGAGAGGAGGCGAGACCAGTGACCAGCTTCATGACCTTCACCAAAATGACCGATCGCTCGGTCGATGCTTCCTGCCTGCTCGGTTCCGTCTCCCTCCTGGGTACCGGTCTGTCCGCGATTTCCGCTGACCGGCCCGCCCTGCTGGCGACCCTTGCGGTCAGCGAGCGCAATGAGCGACCGACCCAGGCACCGGTGGCAGTACTGGAAGCCCAGGCGCATGGCGCCTATGGCTTCGCGGCCGCAGCCGGTGCCGGATCCCAGACGCAGACGAAGAAGCAGCAGCACCACCTGATGTGGGCCTTCCGCGGGCTCGAACCCTGGAGTGATCCAGCCTGATCGCATGATCAGGCCGGCGCCTTCAGGGCCGCGGAACCCCACCCGGGATCCGCGGCCCTTCTGTTTGTCCCCGAACGGGGACGACGGAGCGAAGGGGCCTCGGGACTGGCAAGACCAGGTACCAAGCCGCGACCGGCCAACCGGCCGGAACGACTAGTCGAACAAGACGAGGAAGAAAACACCGTGCAACTCGAAGCGCACGCCCCGTCCGTACCGCAGAACCGAACGATCTCCCCGCCCGCAGTCCCGGAGGACTCCACCTTGACCCCCCTCACCGCGCTCACCGCGCTCGACGACGCCATCGAGAACCTCGGCGTCCCCGTTCCCTGCCGCACCTTCGACCCCGAGGTCTTCTTCGCCGAGTCCCCGGCCGACGTCGAGTACGCCAAGTCCCTCTGCGGCACCTGCCCGCTGGTCGAGGCCTGCCTCGCCGGCGCCCAGGAGCGCCGCGAGCCCTGGGGCGTCTGGGGCGGAGAGCTCTTCGTCCAGGGCGTCGTGGTGGCGCGCAAGCGTCCCCGTGGCCGTCCGCGCAAGAACCCGGTTGCAGCGGCATGACCGCCATCGGAACCATCGACCGCCCCCTGACGCGCGACCCCCTGAAGCAGGCCCCCATGTCCCCCTACGCCACCACGAGCGAGCAGCCGCACGGCGC
Source organism: Streptomyces sp. NPDC004667 (assembly GCF_040609475.1). Lineage (NCBI taxonomy): Bacteria > Bacillati > Actinomycetota > Actinomycetes > Kitasatosporales > Streptomycetaceae > Streptomyces > Streptomyces sp. NPDC004667. The sequence goes on from NZ_JBEXKC010000006.1 coordinate 46,661, forward strand.
CGCCACCGCAGACTTCATCACCGCCGGCGCGATCACCTCGCGTCAGAACAGGACCCGCGAAATGCAACTCATCCCAGAAGCCCTGGCCCGTGCCCATATGGACGACCGCATGCGTGAGGCGGACGCCGAGCGTCACGCCCTGCGCCTGGTCGCCGCGCGGCGCATGCAGCGCAGGGCCGAGCGCGTCTCCATGCGCGCCCGGCGCGCGCTCGCCATGGCCGTCATGCACTGAGGCTCACCGAGCCACCGGGTCACCGAGCGGGTGACCCGGCCCCCGGGGGGACCGGTCCGAACGGACCGGTCCCCCCGGTGCGTTGCGGCGCTCGGACGCCCTCCGCGGGGATATCGTCTGGAGGTGGACCAGCAGACTCCCCACCCCGACCCTCCGGGATCAGGGGCCCAGTCCGTCGTCTGCGCGCGCTGCGGCGCCCGCTCCCCGGACGGAGCCCCGCCCACCTGGACCTGCTCGGTGGAGAACGGCACCAGACAGTACTTCTGCGTCGACTGCGCGCGGGCCAACCTCCGGGCCATCGAGGGCCGCCTCGACTCCTCCTGGTGGTGAGCCGGGCCGGACCCCGGGCCGCCCCGGGGCCGGACCCCGGGACTCAGTCCTCGGGCAGGAACCCCGGCAGCCAGGACTCCAGTTCGTCGCGCAGCCGCACCGTCGAACCCAGCTGACACAGCACCCCGATGGTGCTCAGCGTCACCCGGTGGATCAGCAGGTACGAGGGCGGCAGGTTGATCTGCCGCCCCAACTGGTGCGCGGGGGAGCGGGGATCGGCGATCCGCGCCGCCTGACCGCGCAGCCACGGCCGGGTGAAGGTGAACTCGTCCGCCTCGGCGGGCTCGATGATCGGCTTGAGGTAGTCGAGCACCGCGTCCGGGTCGAGTTCGATGGACTCCTTCACGAACCCCTCGGCGCACAGGTGGCCGTAGACGCCTTCGGCGTCCCCGTCCAGGGTCAACCGCAGGGACCGGCCTATGGGTTTGGGCCAGCCGCCCGGCAGCCGGTCGACCGTGCCGAAGTCGAGCACGCCCAGCCGCATCCGGCCGTCCGCCCCCTCGATCAGCCGGAAGTTGCCCGGATGCGGATCGGCGTGCAGCAGCCCCGTGCGCGCGGGCCCCGAGAAGAGGAACCGGGCCAGCAGTTGTCCGGCCCGGTCGCGCTCCTCCCGCGTGCCGTCGGCGATCACCTCCGACAGCGGGGTGCCCTCCATCCACTCCGTCACCAGCACCTGGTCGCCCTGGTGCACCACGTCCGGGACCACCACGTCCGGGTCGGCGTCGAAGGCGTCCGCGTGCGCGCGCTGCGCCTCGGCCTCCAGCTCGTAGTCCAGCTCCTCCGCGACCCGGTCGCGCAACTCGGTGATCAGGGGCTTCACGTCCATGCCCGGGATCAGCGGCCCGAGCAGTCCGGCGAAGCGGCTCAGCTGCTTGAGGTCCGACAGCAGCGCCTCTCCGGCCCCCGGGTACTGGACCTTGACCGCCACCTGCCGGCCGTCGTGCCACACCGCCCGGTGCACCTGGCCGATGGAGGCGGCAGCGGCCGGCTTGTCCTCGAACTCCTCGAACAGCTCCCGCCAGTCCTCGCCGAGCCGCTCGGCCAGCACCTGGTGCACCCGCGCCGCCGGCAGCGGCGGGGCCGCCTCCTGAAGCTTGGTCAGCGCCGCCCGGTACGGGCCCGCGACCTCCTCGGGAAGCGCCGACTCGAACACCGACAGGGCCTGCCCGAACTTCATGGCACCGCCCTTCAACTCGCCGAGCGTGCGGAACAACTGCTCGGCGGTGCGCTGCTGGAGCTCCCGGGCGACGATCTCGGCCGACTTCCCGCCGATCCGCTTGCCCAGCCCCCAGGTCGCCCGGCCGGCGATGCCGAGCGGCAGAGCGGCCAGCTTGACGGTACGGGTGACCGCCTTCCGGGGAAGATCAGACATACGCCCCTCCTGTTCCCAGACGGCTGCGCCGCGAGCGGCGGATCCGGGACGGCCCCTCGGCCCCCGACGCATCCTGTCACGAGCCCCCTCGCCCGCGGACCCGGGCACCCGCCCCCGGTCCGCCGCGGCTCCGGCCGTTCACGACCGCACCGCCGGGGCGGCCACGGCCGGCGCCGCCGCGCAGGGACAGTCCGGATGGGGATGCAGCGGCGACCGCTCCCAGTGCGCCCCCGGGAGCGCGGCCTCCCAGCGGGCGGCGGTCGAGGCGGGCAGCTCTCCGTCGAGGAAGGCCAGGGCGTGTGCCGCGGCCAGCCCCGCCACCGCCGTGGACAGCCCCACGTCGCAGGCCCCCGAATCCCGGCGGCGGTGCGCCGACCGCCACTGCACCAGCATCCTCGGCCAGGCCGGATCCCGGTCGACGCGGTCGCGCTCCATGCATCCGGCGCAGGCCGTGGCGCCCGGCAGCACCAGCGGGCCGACCAGCCCCGTCCCCTCCAGCACCCCCGCGTACAGGTGCGGGGTGCCCGCGGCGACCCAGTCGGCCGCGGCGGCCGGATCGGGGGCCCACGCCTGCAGCCCGTCCCGGGGCGCGACCACCACCAGCGCCGGGCCGGGCTCCGGCCCTTCGGGATCCCCGGTGCGCGCGGGCCTCCCCGGCGCGGCCCCCCGTACCAGGGCTCTCGCGGCCTCGGCCCGCAGCCGGCCCACATCGGCCGGACCGAGCCCGCCCGGCGCCACGTCCGCCACGGTCACCCGGCCCCCGTCGAGCACGTCGACCGCACCGACCCCGGCCGACGCCAGGACGGCCGCGACCACCGCCCCCACCCGGCCGCTCCCGCGCACCTGGACCCGTATCGCCCGGCGTGCCGCGAGGCCCCGTAAGTCACCGCCCGGTTCGCGGTGCACCAGCGAGAGCGAGCCCAGATCGGGCCCGAGCCGCTCCAGGGCCTCGGGGCGCCGCCGCACCGCCTGGGCCCGCGGCCCTCCCGCGGTGACGTCGTCGAGCAGCCCGGCGCGCGCGAGCCGCCGCACCAGCTCGTCCACCTGCCCCTCCGGGAGCCCCATCCCCCGGGCCTCGGTCCGCAGCAGGTCCATGCCCCGCGTGCCGTCGATCCGGTCGATCAGGGAGCCCGTGGCCGTGTCGACCGGCCCGAGGACCACCGCGTGCGCGGGCGTCACACCGAACTGGACCGTCTGCAGATCCCTCCAGGCCCGTGCCAGGGCCGGCTTCACCTTCGGATACACGGCTTCCCCCTCGTGGTGGTGCGTCCCGACGTGCGGCCGGGGACCCCGGTCCCTCCGCCGCGCCTCTCTTCTCCCGTCACCATGCCCGTCTTCCTCCGGGCGTGCGTAAGTTTGTCCACAGGCGAGGGGTATTAGGCATATGAGATGGAGAAAGAGGCGCCCCCGGGACCCCGTTCGGGATCCCCTTCCGGCGCCGCCCGCGCCCCGCTCGTGTTCGAACGGCGGACGCGCGGGACTTCCGCCACGACGACCGGGTACCTTCGAGGCGTGTCCGCCGACCCACCCCAGCGCGCCGTGGAAGTCCGCCGGAGCGCGCGCCGCCGCAGGACCGTGTCCGCCTACCGCGAGGGTGACCGGACGGTCGTGCTGATCCCTGCCCGGATGTCCGAGGCGGAGGAGCGGCGCTGGGTGGGCGTCATGCTGGACAAGCTCGCCGCCCAGGAGAGCAAGCGCACCCTGGGCGACACGGAACTCACCGAACGCGCCGGGCACCTGTCGGAGCAGTACTTCGCCGGCCGCGCTCGCCCCCGCTCGGTCCGCTGGGTCACCAACCAGAACACCCGCTGGGGCTCCTGCACCCCGGCCGAGGGCAGCATCCGCCTCTCGCACCGCCTGCAGGGCATGCCGGAGTACGTCGTCGACTACGTGCTGCTCCACGAGCTGGCGCACCTCCTGGTGCCCGGCCACGGCCCCCGCTTCTGGGAGCTGCTGGACTCCTACCCGAAGACGGAGCGGGCCCGAGGATTCCTCGAAGGCGTGGTCGCCGCGGAACGCCTCCCCCGGATTCCGGGCGCCCGCGAGGAATGACCTTCTGTCACGGAACGCGATTGTGTACCGGGTCGGTACCGGCTTGGCCGGATGTCCGCAGGAGCCGTTAGCCTGAGCGGCACGCATTCAGCGGTACGCATTCACAGTCGGGATGGGGGACGGTCGGACGTATGGCCAGGGAATTCCAACGCGGCCACAAGGCCAAGATCAGTGATCTGACGGCGGGCACCGATCTGTACGTGGGCGTCCAGATCGCCGGGCCCGGGCTCACCTTCGACATCAGCTGCTTCGGCCTCGACGCCAACGAGCAGCTCTCGGACGACCGTTACTTCGTCTTCTACAACCAGCCGAAGTCGCCCGAGGAGTCCATCCAGCAGCTCGGTCCGCAGGCCGGTGACACGGAATCCTTCCGGGTGACCCTCGACCGCGTGCCGACGGCCGTCCGCAAGCTGTCCTTCAGCGCCACCCTCGACGGCGCCGGCCAGATGTCGCAGATCGGCCCCGGCTACATCCGGATCGTGGCCGGCGGCGAGGAGGTCGTCCGGTACTCCTTCACCGGCTCCGAGTTCAGCACCGAACGCGCGCTGATGATCGGCGACCTCTACTTCAAGGACGCGTGGCGCTTCGCCGCCGTCGGCCAGGGCTTCGACGGCGGACTCGCCGCGCTGCTGAAGAACTTCGGCGGCGAGGTCGCCGAGGAGGACGAGCAGCCGGCGCAGCAGCAGGTGCCGGCCCAGGCCCCGCCGCAGCCCGCAGCCCCCGGCTTCGCCCCGCCCCCGCAGGCGGCCGCCCCGGCCCCGGCCTTCGCCGCCCCCGCCCAGCCCCAGCCGCCGCAGCAGCCCCAGCCGCCGCAGCCCGCGCCCTACGCGGCGCCGCAGCAGCAGCCCCCGGCCCCCGCGCCGGTGCACTCGCAGCCGACCATGATCGCCCCGCTGGTCCCGCCCGCGCCCGCGGCCCCGTACGGCCAGCCGCCCCACCCGCCGCAGCAGCCCGGCCCGCCCTCGTACGGCGGCCAGCAGCAGCCGCACTCCTCGTACGGCGCCCAGGTCCCCCCGCCCGCCCCGGCCCCCGCGCCCTACGGCCAGCAGCCGCAGGCCCCGTACGGCCAGGTCCCGGGCCAGCAGTACGGCCAGCAGCCCGGCTACGGCCAGCAGCAGCCGCCCTACGGCCAGCAGCCCCCGGCGCCCTACGGCCAGGCCCCGCAGGCCGCCGGCCACGGCCTCGCCGCCGCCCTCCAGCCGTACAAGGAAGCCCCCACGGGCGCCCGCTGGACCCCGCAGAACCAGCAGCTCATGCGCGTCGACCTGTCGATGGGCGGCCAGCCCGTCCTCGCCCGCCAGGGCAGCATGGTCCTCTACCAGGGCAAGGTCGACTTCAGCTACAAGGGCGCGGGCTTCGCCGGCCGTATCGTCGGCAACGCCACCGGCCAGGAGATGCAGCTGATGCGCTGCTCGGGCCGCGGCCAGGTCTTCCTCGCCGAGAACGGCGCGCACCTGCACGCCATCGAGCTCCAGGGCGACGGCATCTGCGTCTCCGCCGAGTCCGTCCTCGCCTTCGACGAGTCCCTCCAGCACGAGGTCCGCCGGATCGAGGGCCACGGCATCCCCGGCGGCGCCCTGTTCACCATGCTCTTCCAGGGCTCCGGCACGGTGATCGTCAAGACGCACGGCGCCCCCGTCGTCCTCCCCGTCACCCCGACCACCTTCGCGGACAGCAACGCCATCGTCGCGTGGTCGGCCGCCTCCCAGGTGATCATTTCCAGCCAGGTGCGCCTGCGGCGCAACGCCTACCCCGGCCACAGCGGGGAGACCGTGAACCTCCAGTTCCGCGGCGCTCCCGGCAACTTCATCGTCGTCCAGCCGTACGAGGTCTGAGGGAGCCCCACATGAACGCCATGAACGCAATGAACCAGCAGCTCGCGGGCTACGCCCCCACCCCCGTCACGGCCCGCATGGAGAACCACGGCCGCGCCATGCTCAAGGTCGCCATGCAGAGCGGCCAGGACCTCTTCGCCCGCACCGGCTCGATGGTCGCCTACGAGGGCTTCGTCCAGTACGAGCCCAACCCCCCGGCCGTGCGCCAGATGGCCTCGCAGTGGCTGACCGGCGAGGGCGCCCCGCTGATGAAGTGCACCGGCGACGGCCTGCTCTACCTCGCCGACTACGGCGCCGACGTCGTCTGCGTCAACCTCAACAACGACGCCCTCTCCGTCAACGGCACCAACCTCCTCGCCTTCGACGCCCACCTCCAGTGGGGCGTCGAGCGGGTCAAGGGCATGGCGAAGTTCGCGGGCCAGGGCCTGTTCAACGTCCAGGTGTCCGGAACCGGATGGGTCGCCATCACCTCCCGCGGCACCCCGATCGTCGTCGACTGCGGCCGCGGCGAGGACGAGACCTACGTGGACCCGGACGCGCTCGTCGCCTGGTCCCCGAACCTCAAGGTCAAGGGGAAGCGCAGCTTCAAGGCCTCGTCGATGATCGGCCGGGGCAGCGGGGAGGCCTACCAGATGGCCTTCTCCGGCCAGGGCATCGTCGTCGTACAGCCCAGCGAGGACAGCACCGACCGGCTCCGGACCCGGGGCTGAGGGGGAGCGGACACATCATGCAGAGCTCACTTTTCGGCTACGCGGAAGCGCAGTCCCAGGACCGGTACACCGTCCAGAACCCGCAGCTCCTGCGGGTCTCGCTGACCGGCTCCGACGACGTCCTCGCCCGCAAGGGCGCGATGGTCGCCTACCAGGGCATCGTCGACTTCGACGGCGAGTACCAGAGCACCACCCAGCGCACCGCCCGCGCCCGCACCGGCGAGGGCCTGGACCTGATGCGCTGCTCCGGGCAGGGCACCGTCTACCTGGCCAACCTCGCCCAGCACGTCCACGTCGTCGACGTCGACCAGGACGGCCTCACCGTCGACAGCAGCTACGTGCTCGCCCTGGACTCCACCCTGCACACCGAGGCCATCGCCGTCGACAGCCAGTACGGCATCTCCGGCTCCGGCAAGTACCAGCTCAACATCAGCGGCCGCGGCAAGGTCGCGCTCATGACCTCCGGTCAGCCGCTGATGATGCAGGTCACCCCCGACAAGTACGTCAACGCCGACGCCGACGCCATCGTCGCCTGGTCCACCTCCCTGCGCGTGCAGATGCAGGCCCAGACGCACTCCACCGGCGTGTGGCGGCGCCGCGGCAACACCGGAGAGGGCTGGGAGCTCAGCTTCCTCGGCACCGGCTTCGCCCTGGTCCAGCCCAGCGAGCTGCTCCCGCCGCAGAACGCCCAGCTCGGACAGGGCATGGCCGCCCAGTACGGAATGGGCCAGCACGGTGCCCACGCCCAGAACCAGAACAACGCCTGGAACTGAGCCACCGCACCCCGCGCGACGGCGGAGGGGGCCGGTCCGCCCGGACCGGCCCCCCTCCGCCGTACCGGCGGCCCTACGCGCCCAGGCGCGCCAGGGTCGCCTCCAGCAGCAGCACCACCGAGGTGTCGGCCACCGCCGCCACCTCCTCGTACGGGAACCAGCGCAGGTCCAGCGACTCCTCGCTGATCTCCGCCACGGCACCGGCCGGAGCCAGCGCCGCGTACTGCACGTCCAGGTGCCAGTTGCAGGGCGCCGGGATCGGATGCCGGTCCAGGCGCACCGGCCCGCCCGGCACCAGCGTCAGCCCGGAGGCGATCCCCGACTCCTCGACGGCCTCGCGCAGCGCCACCCCGGCGAGCGTGGTGTCGTCCGCCTCGCAGTGCCCGCCCATCTGGAGCCACAGGCCGAGCTTCTTGTGCAGGGTCAGCAGGACCCGCCCGCGCTGCGGGTCGACGACCAGCGCGCTGCCGGTGACGTGACCGGCCGCGCAGGGCTTGTAGACCCCGTCCGGGTGGGCGGCCAGGTGCTCCAGGTACAGGTCGCGGAGCTCGGGCTGGTCCTCGTACCGCTTCAGGACGAGGACCGCGTCTTCGTGCAGGCTCACTTCTTCTCGTCGCCGTCCTGGTCGCCGCCGCGGCCGTCCTCGTCGTGCTTGCGGGCCGCCTCGCCGAGCATCTTGTCGATCTCGGAGAAGTCCAGCTGCTCGCGGTGCACGAAACCGTCCGGGTCGTCCAGGTCGGAGGCGGTCGGCAGCATGTCGGGGTGCTCCCACAGCCCGTCGCGGCCGTCCACACCGCGCGCGTCGGTGAGCGAGGCCCACAGCCGCGAGGCGTCGCGCAGCCGCCGCGGACGCAGCTCCAGCCCGATCAGCGTCGCGAAGGTCTGCTCCGCCGGGCCGCCCGAGGCGCGGCGCCGGCGCATGGTCTCGCGCATCGCGTCGGCCGAGGTCAGACGGGGCTTGGCCGCCTCGTGCACGACCGCGTCCACCCAGCCCTCGACCAGCGCGAGCGCCGTCTCCAGGCGGGCCAGCGCGGCCTTCTGCTCCGGGGTGTCCTGCGGCTGGAACATGCCGCCCTGGAGCGCCTCCTGCAGCTGCTCCGGGTTCGACGGGTCGAGCTGGCCGACCACGTCCTCCAGCTTCGAGGTGTCCACCTTGATGCCGCGCGCGTAGCCCTCGACCGCGCCGAACAGGTGCGAACGCAGCCACGGCACGTGCGCGAACAGACGGGCGTGTGCCGCCTCGCGCAGGGCCAGGTACAGCCGCACCTCGTCCGAGGGGACGCCGAGGTCCTTGCCGAAGCCCTCGATGTTCAGCGGCAGCAGCGCCGCCCGTCCGGCCGGACCGAGCGGCAGCCCGATGTCGGTGGATCCGACGACCTCGCCGGCGAGCGTGCCCACGGCCTGGCCGATCTGCTGGCCGAACATGGCCCCGCCCATGGAGCGCATCATCCCGAGCAGCGGGCCCGCCATGGCCTGCATCTCCTCGGGCAGCACGCTGCCCATGGCCGCGCCGACGCGCTCGGCGACCGGGTCGACGAGCTCCTTCCACACCGGCAGGGTCGCCTCGACCCACTCGGCGCGGCTCCAGGCCACGGCCGCGTTGGCGCCGGAGGGGAGGGAGGTCACCCCGTCCAGCCACAGGTCGGCGAGGCGCACGGCCTCCTCGACGGCCGACTTCTCGGCGGCGCCGACGCTCACGTCCTTCACGCCGTCCGCGGTGCCCTGGGCGACGGTCTGGCGGGCGATGTCCTTGGCCATGTCCCAGTTGACCGGACCGCCCTCGTAGCTCAGCATCTGGCCGAGCTGCTGGAAGGCGGCGCCGAGGTCGTTCGGGTTCATCGAGCCGAACATCGCGGCGAAGGGATTGTCCGCACCGCCGGGGAGGCCGCCAGGGCCGAACCCGAACGGATTCGCGGGGCCGCCCTGCCCGCCCTTCTTGCCCTCGTCGCCGTTCTCCGGCTCCTCCGGCGGAAGGCCGAATCCGAATGGGGTGTCGCTCACGGGTTTCCTCGGCTCGTAGGGCCGTCGGCGGGAGCCGACGGGCAATGGTCCGACAACACACCCAGCGTAGACACCACTCCCGCTTCCGGGCTCGGTGCTCCGCCGACTCCTGGGCTGCGGCAGGATGGACATCACCTGGTGGGTACGCGTCACGACGCGTCCCTACTGAAGACAACCGCTGGAGACGCCCGGTGAGTTCCCCAGATCCGCAGGCTCGCGCGCCGCACGACGCCGAAATCCGCCCCGAGCACGGCGACAGCGCCCCCGGCGTTCGCCAGTCGCGAAACCAGGCCGAACCGCGACGGCGCAGCCCCGTGATCGCGGTGACCGGCGCCGCGTCCGGGGTCGGCGCGGCGCTGGTCGCCCGGCTCGCCGTGTCCGACGAGGTCAAGCAGGTCGTCGCCATCGACGAGCGGCGCGGGGACTGTGCGTCCGCGCAGTGGCACGTCCTCGACGTACGGGACCCCGCGATCGCGGAGAAGCTGCGCGGCGCGGACGTCGTGGTCCACCTCGCGCTGGACCTCGACCTGGAGACCGACCCCGCGGCCCGTACCGCGTACAACGTACGCGGAACCCAGACCGTCCTGACCGCCGCCGCGGCGGCCGGCGTGCACCGGGTCGTGCTGTGCACCTCCGCGATGGTCTACGGGGCCCTTCCGGACAACGACATCCCGCTCTCGGAGGACTCCGAGCTGCGCGCCACCGCCGAGGCGACCGGTGTCGGCGACCTGCTGGAGATCGAGCGCCTGGGCCGCCGGGCCCCGCGGGCGCACCCCGGGCTGAACGTGACGGTGGTCCGCCCGGCGGTCCTGGTCGGCGGCACCGACACCGCCCTGACCCGGTACTTCGAGTCCCCGCGCCTGCTCGTCGTCGCCGGATCCCGGCCCACCTGGCAGTTCTGCCACGTGGAGGACCTGGTCAGCGCCCTGGAGTACGCGGCGCTGGAGAAGGCCGAGGGCGAGCTGGCCGTCGGCTGCGAGGGCTGGCTGGAGCAGGAGGAGGTCGAGGAGCTGAGCGGCATCCGCCGCATGGAACTTCCCTCGGCGGTCGCCCTGGGCGCGGCCGCCCGGCTGCACCGGATCGGCCTGACCCCGTCCCCGGCCGGGGACCTCGCGTACACGATGCACCCGTGGGTGGTCAGCGTCAGCGGGCTGCACGCGGCGGGCTGGCGGCCCCGCTGGACCAACGAGGAGGTCCTCGCCGAGCTGCTCCAGGAGGTGGCGGGCCGGCACACCGTCGCGGGCCGCAGGCTGGGGCGCAAGGACGCCGCCACCGCCGCCGGCGCCGCCGGTGCGACGGTGGCCCTCCTGGGCGCCGCCGCCGCGGTCCGCCGGGCCCGCCGGCGCCGGGGCATCTGAACCGGCATCCGAACCGGACCGACGCCCCGCCCGGCCCGGCGGGGCTCCTGTAGGAGGCTCCCAACCGGGCGGGCCGGGCCCGGGCGAATCGGGTATTCCACCGCCACGGCCGCTAGGGCACGATGGAAGACATGGCACCGCACTTCGACCACCCCGGCGAGCAGGCCGCTCCGGACCCGATCCGGCTGCTCGAGATCCGTGACGCCCCGCTCTCCATCGACGAGGTCTTCCGGGCCGTCGGCGACGACGCGACCGGCGGTACGACCCTCTTCGTCGGCACGGTGCGCAACCACGACGCCGGCGCCGACGTGGACTCGCTCGGCTACTCCTCCCATCCCACGGCCGAGGCCGAGATGCGGCGCGTCGCCGACCGGGTCATCGAGAAGTACCCGGTCCGCGCGCTGGCCGCGGTGCACCGCGTCGGCGACCTGGCCGTGGGCGACCTCGCCGTGATCGTCGCCGTCTCCTGCCCGCACCGGGGCGAGGCCTTCGAGGCCTGCCGGATGCTGATAGACGACCTCAAGCACGAGGTCCCGATCTGGAAGCACCAGACGTTCTCGAACGGCACGGAGGAGTGGGTCGGCGCCTGCTGACGCGGACGGCCGGGTACGGACACCCCGGGCACGGGGGCGTCCCCGCGGAGGAGTAGCCTCACACCCGTTCGGCCGCGCAACACGCCCTCGATTTGCGTAACCCCCTCCCGGGCACGAGCGTTGAAGCCACAGACGACACGTACTTTCGGGGCAGGGAGGCACGTCCATGGCGTCACTGGCGTGGTTGCTGATTCCGCTGTTCGCCGCGATCGGGGCGGCGATATGGGGCAGCTGGGCGGCACGCGACCGCACTCAAGGCGACATATCCGAGCTCGCCGGTTACGCGAGGTTCCGCGAGGTCATGGACGAGGCAGACCGGGCCCATCAGGCCCGTATGAAAGAAAAGGCGCACTCCGGTTCCGACGCCGTCTGAGGCGTCCCGAGAGTCCCGCCGGGAAGCACCGCCGGAAGGTTCCGCGGGAAGGCAGCGCGGGGAGTACCGCGAGCCCCATCCGCCGGAAGGTTCGGCTCCGCTGAGAATCCCCTGAGAGTTCCGCCCGAGGACCCCGTACGGACCGGCCCCGGGGGCCGCCCGCAGAGGCCGTCACGTACTGTCGAGCCATGCCACGCCGCACCGCGACGATGCTCGCCTCCTTCCTCGTGCTGTTCGCGCTGCTCTGCGTGGGAGTGTTCGTCAGGGTCCCGTACTCGGAGATGAGCCCGGGCCCCACCGTGAACACGCTCGGCGACTCGCGCGGCGAGCCGGTCCTGAACATCTCGGGCCGCAAGACGTACCCGACCAGCGGTCACCTCAACATGACCACGGTCCGCGTCACCGGCGCCGACTACGACATGAACCTGCTGGAAGCGGTCTACGGCTGGGTGGCCGGCGACAACATCGTCGTGCCGCACGAGAACCTCTATCCGAACGGCAAGACGGACAAGGAATCGACGCAGGAGAACGCCGAGGAGTTCAGCCAGTCGCAGGAGAGCGCCAAGGTGGCGGCCCTCAAGCAGCTCGGCATCCCGGTCACCGCCCGGGTCATCGTCTCCACCGTCGTCAAGGGCAGCCCCTCCGAGGGGAAGCTGCACGCCGGGGACGTGATCAAGGACGTGGACGGCTCCCCGGTCAACGAGCCGGGCGACGTGGCGAAGCTCGTCACCAAGCACAAGCCCGGGGAGCCGGTGGAATTCACCATCGTCCCGGCCGCCGACGCCGCCGCGGCCGAGAAGGAGAACCGCGAGCCCACCGGCAGCACCAAGATCACCATCACCGCGGGCAAGGCGCCCGACGACGGCCACGCCATCGTCGGCATCCGGGCCGGGACCGACCACGCCTTCCCGTTCCCGATCGACATCAAGCTCGCCGATGTCGGCGGCCCCAGCGCCGGGCTGATGTTCGCCCTCGGCATCGTCGACAAGCTCACCCCGCAGAGCCTGACCGGCGGGAAGTTCATCGCGGGCACCGGCACCATCGACGACACCGGCAAGGTCGGCCCCATCGGCGGCATCCAGATGAAGACCATCGGAGCCCGCCAGGCCGGCGCCGAGTACTTCCTCACCCCGGCCGAGAACTGCGCCTCCGCCGCGGCGCACACCCCCGACGGCCTGACCCTGGTGAAGGTCTCCACCATCGACGACGCCACCAAGGCCCTGGAGAAGATCGGCAAGGGGGACACGGCGGGGCTGCCGCGGTGCACGAAGTCCTGACCGCCGGACCCCGCCGCACCCGCACCCGCACCCGCCGCACCCGCCGGGTCCCGCCCGGTCGGTCCGACTAGTCCAGGAAGGTCGCGGCCAGGGCCTCGGCCAGGCCCGGCACCAGGGTCGCCCCGGTCAGCACCTCGCTGGAGGAGTCCTTCTCCCGCAGCCGCACGGCGGACTCCCGCGACCCGTCGCGCAGCACGCCCACCGTCAGGCGGACCTCCTGCCGGTCGGGGTGCCCGGCGACCCACTTGGCCAGCTGCTTGTCGCTGAGCCCCTCCGGTACGGAGGCCTCCGCGGACGGCGGCAGCATCAGCCGCTCCACGGTGAGGGCGCAGCCGACGATCGCATCGGGCCAGGCGATGGTCCCCAGGAACTTGTCCAGCGGCATCCCGGCCGGGACCTGGTCCTGCTCGATCGGGGTCAGCTGGCTCTTGCCGGCGTCGTCGAGGTCGAGGCCCAGCTGGTTCGCGAGGCCCGGCTCCGAGCGGCGCAGGCGGGCCGTGTCGACCAGGGCGAAGAGCCGGGCGGGCTTGTCCCAGCCGAGGGTGGAGGCGTACTCGTCGATTTCGAGGACGGCGCGGGTCAGCGGACCGGCCGCCATCGGGGTGCCGGGGGAGGGAGAAAGGTTGGACATGGACAACATCCTGCCTCCTTTCTCCCCGATAGCGGGAACTGACTAAAGCCTCAGTAAGTTGCATGAGTGGGCCCTACGATCGGGGGCCCAGCTTTGGACACTTTTCCAGTACGCCAGAGACCGACCAGACCACAGCGACTTTCGAGGTGCGCACCTTGGCTTTCCAGATGCCGGACCGCGGCGGAGGCCCCTCCGGGCCACGGATGAGAGTCGGCCGCCCCTCCCGGCGCGCCCGGACTCTTCTGATGACCCTGGGCGTCCTGGCCGTCCTGGCCATGGCGTTCATCATGTTCGCCGGGTTCTGGACGGACTGGCTCTGGTTCCGCTCCGTCAAGTACTCCACGGTCTTCACGACCACCCTGTGGACCAAGATCGGGCTCTTCGCCGTCTTCGGTCTGCTGATGGCCGGTGCCGTCGGGTTCAACATCTGGCTGGCGCACCGGATGCGGCCGCCGCTCAGCGCGATGTCGATGGAGCAGCAGAGCCTCGACCGCTACCGGATGAGCGTCGCCCCGTACAAGAAGTGGCTGCTCCTGGGCATCGCCGCGGTCGTCGGACTGATCGCGGGCGCCTCGGCGGCCGGCCAGTGGAAGACCTGGCTGATGTACGTGAACGGGGTGCCCTTCGGGCGCAAGGACCCCCAGTTCGGTCTGGACGTGTCCTTCTACACCTTCGACCTGCCCTGGTACCGCTTCCTGCTCGGCTTCGGCTTCGCCGCCGTCGTGCTCTCGGTGATCGCCGCCGTCGTCGTGCACTACCTGTACGGCGGCCTGCGCGTGACCAGCCCGGGGGCCCGGGCCACCGCCGCGGCGACCGGGCACCTGTCGGTGCTGCTCGGCCTCTTCGTGACCTTCAAGGCCGTCGCCTACTGGCTCGACCGGTACGGCCTCGCCGTGAAGTCCAGCGACTTCAAGGCCGCCGACAACTGGACCGGCCTGCGGTACGTCGACGCCAACGCCTACCTGCCCGCGAAGACGATCCTCGTCGCCATCGCGGCCATCTGCGCGCTGCTCTTCTTCGCCACCCTGTGGCGCCGCACCTGGCAGCTGCCGGTCATCGGCTTCGGCCTGATGGTCCTGTCGGCGATCCTGATCGGCGGGCTCTACCCGGCGATCGTGCAGAAGTTCCAGGTCCAGCCGAACGAGCAGGCCAAGGAATCCCCGTACGTCGAGAAGAACATCAAGGCCACGCGCGACGCCTACGGGATCGCCGACAGCGACGTCAAGGACTACCCGGGCGTGCCCACCGCCGGCACGAACAAGGACCAGCTGCGCAAGACGGCGGACACCACCGCCAGCGTCCGGCTCCTCGACCCGAACATCGTCTCCCCGGCCTTCCAGCAGCTCCAGCAGGTCAAGGGCTACTACGCCTTCCCGTCCACGCTGGCCGTGGACCGCTACAGCGGCCAGGACACGGTCATCGGGCTCCGCGAGCTGAACATCGGCGGCATCCCGAAGAACAACTGGATCAACGACCACTTCCGCTACACGCACGGCTTCGGCGTGGTCGCCGCCAAGGGCAACACCGCCACCGACAAGGGCGCCCCCGACTTCACCCAGTCCGACCTGCCCTCCAAGGGCATGTTCGGCACGGACTTCGAGCAGCGCATCTACTACGGGGAGCAGACGAAGCAGTACTCGATCGTCGGCGGTCCGCAGAAGGAGCTCGACTACTCGGACGACAAGGGCGAGAAGGAGACGAGCTACAAGGGCGACTCCGGCGTCAACCTCGACAACCCGGTCAACCGGGCCGCGTACGCGCTCGCCTTCAGCGAGCCGCAGATCCTGTACTCGGGCGCCATCGGCGAGGGCTCGCGGATCCTCTACAACCGCACCCCCAAGGAGCGCGTCGAGGCCGTCGCACCCTGGCTGACCATCGACGGGGCCCCGTACCCGGCGGTCGTCGACGGCCGGATCAAGTGGATCGTCGACGCCTACACGACGACGAACGGCTACCCGTACGCCTCGCGCACCACGCTGGGCGACAGCACCGCCGACTCGCTGACCAACAGCCAGCGCGCGGTGGTGGCCCAGGAGAGCCAGGTCAACTACATCCGCAACTCGGTGAAGGCCACCGTCGACGCGTACGACGGCACGGTCAGCCTGTACCAGTGGGACACCGAGGACCCGGTCCTGAAGACCTGGATGAAGGCCTTCCCGGGCACGGTGAAGCCCAAGAGCGCGATCGACAAGCCGCTCATGGACCACCTGCGCTACCCGCAGGACCTCTTCAAGGTCCAGCGCGAGCTGCTCACCCGGTACCACGTCACCGACCCGCAGACCTTCCTCAGCGGCAGTGAGGCCTGGCAGGTCCCGGACGACCCGACGACCAAGGCCGGCACGGCGGTTCCGCCGTACTACCTGTCGATGAAGATGCCGGCGCAGAAGGAGAAGGACCAGGTCTTCTCCCTCACGACGACCTTCACGCCGAACGGCCGGGACAACCTGAGCGCCTTCATGGCGGTCAACGCCGATCCGGGCACCGCGGACTACGGCAAGATCAGACTCCTGAAGCTGCCGACCAGCAGCCCGGTCGACGGCCCCAAGCAGGTCCAGAGCAAGTTCAACTCCGAGCCGAAGATCGCGGAGTCGATCCGTCTGCTGCGCGGCGGTGACTCCGAGGTCGAGTACGGGAACCTGCTCACGGTCCCGCTGGACGGCGGCATGCTCTACGTGGAGCCGGTGTACGTCCGCAGCTCCGGGCTCAAGTACCCGCTGCTGCGCAAGGTGCTCGTGACCTACGGCGGCCAGACGGCCTTCGAGGACACCCTGGAGAAGGCGCTGAACGTGGTCTTCGGCGCCGAGGCCCCCACCACGCCCACCACGCCGACGCCCCCGACGACGACCCCGCCGGGTGAGGGAACCGTCACTCCGCCCACCGCCCAGGACCCGACGGTCAAGGCGGCCCTGGACGACGCCCAGAAGGCCATCGACGCGGCGGAGAAGGCCCGGCAGGCCGGCGACTGGACGGCCTACGGCAAGGCCCAGGACGACATCAAGGCCGCGCTGAAGCGGGCGATCGACGCCGAGGCGAAGCTGACGGCGCCCAAGACGGGCGGCTAGGCACCCACGTGGTCAAGGCCCCTCCCCGCGTCGTGATAGTGTGGTTTCACCGACGCGGGGTGGAGCAGCTCGGTAGCTCGCTGGGCTCATAACCCAGAGGTCGCAGGTTCAAATCCTGTCCCCGCTACTGAAGACGAAGGCCCGGATCCAATGGGATCCGGGCCTTCGTCATGTCCGGACGGGGGCCGGAGGAAGAAGCCGGGAGACACGGGGTCACTGGGGCGGGTGAGTTGGGGTGTGAGCGTGTTTGACTTGTCTCTCTGTGGGCATGTCGACAAAACGCTGTAGTGACCTCACTGGCTGCGACATACCAGGTGTACGCGGGTAGCAGGTGATGCGACGATGGGATTTATGGGGGACAGGTCAACTCTGCTGGAGACAGGGCGGTTTGTGAGGGCGGAGGCCGAGTCGGGTACGGAGTCCGGTGAGGCGGCTCAGTCTGTCAACGCGCAGACCGCACTGACCGATGCGGTGTTCGCGGAAGAAGCCTTCGGCGAGGCCGAAGGCGCCACCGAGGCCGAGCTGGAGGCCCGCCACCGGCTGGCCGCCGACAAGGGCGACTCGGGCGCCATGAGCGTGCTCGGGGCCCTCCTGCTGCGCCGCGGCGACCTGGCCGGTGCCGAACCGTACCTGCGCGGAGCCACCGCGGCGGGCGACCGCGCCGCCGCGAACAACCTCGGCGTCCTCCTGCACCAGCGCGGCTACCCCGACGACGCCGCCGGCTGGTGGCGGGTCGCGGCCGTCGCCGGATCGGCCCCGGCCGCACACGCCCTGGGCCGCCACTACCGCGAGCGCGGGGACGAGCCCGCCGCCGAGTACTGGCTGCGCCAGGCGGCCGAATCCGGCCACGCCCTGGGCGCCTACGGCCTGGCCGACCTGCTGGAGCACCGCGGGGACAAGGGCGTCGAGCGCTGGTTCCGCGCCGCCGCCGAGCAGGGGCACCGCGAGGCGGCGTACCGCCTGGCACGGCACCTGCGCAAGGGCGACCCCACCGAGGCCGAGCAGTGGTACCGCCAGGCCGCCGCGCGCGGCCACCGCCGCGCCGGGCTCCACCTGGGCGCCCTGCTGGAGGCGCGCGGCGAGCTCAAGGAGGCCGGGCGCTGGTACCTCAGCTCGGCGAAGCAGGGCGAGGCCCGGGCGGCGTGCGCCCTCGGCTTCCTGCTGCGCGACGCGGGGGACGAGGAGAGCGCGGCGTCGTGGTGGCTGCGGGCCGCCCAGGACGGCGACGGCAACGCGGCGAACGCCCTGGGCGCGCTGCACGCCGCCCGGGGCGAGACCCAGACGGCCGAGAAGTGGTACCGGGCCGCGATGGACGCGGGCGACCAGAACGGCGCGTACAACCTCGCCCTGCTGTGCGCCGCGCAGGAGCGCACGGCGCAGGCCGAGCAGTGGTACCGCCGGGCCGCCTACGCGGGCCACCGCGAGGCCGCCAACGCGCTCGCCATCCTGCTCCTCCAGGGCGGTGACGCGGCCGGGGCCGAGCCGTGGTTCTCCAAGGCGGCCGAGGCCGGCAGCGTGGACGCCGCCTTCAACCTGGGCATCCTCTTCGCCAGCCGCGACGAGGACCGCACGGCGCTGAAGTGGTACGAGCGGGCCGCCGCGGCCGGGCACACCGACGCGGCGCTCCAGGTCGGGATCGCCCTGGTGCGCGACGGGGCCGAGCGGGCCGCCGAGCGGCACCTGCGCTGCGCGGCGGGCGGCGGCAGCGCCGAGGCGGCGTTCCGGCTGGCCTCCCTGCTGGAGTCGCTCGCCCCGCCCCCGGAGCCGGTGGCGCTGGGCGAGCCGGTCGGCGGGGCCGCGCGGACCGAGAGCGAGGAGTGGTACGAGCGCGCCGCCGAGCAGGGTCACCGGCGGGCCCAGGTCCGGGTCGGGATGCTGGCCGCCGCCCGGGGCGACCTGACGGTGGCCGCGCGCTGGTACCGGGAGGCGGCGGAGGCCGGCTCCCGCAACGGCGCGTTCAACCTCGGGCTGCTGCTGGCCCGCGAGGGCAACGAGCCCGAGGCGGCCCTGTGGTGGACCCGCGCCGCGGTGGCGGGGCACGGCAGGGCGGCGCTGCGGCTGGGCCTGCTCGCGGCCCGCCACGGAGACCTGTCCGAGGGGCAGAAGTGGTGCGTCCGGGCCATGGAGCTGGGCCCGGCGGAGGTCTCCGAGCGGGCGGCCCGGCTGCGCGACGCGCTGGCGGAGGAGCTGTCGGCTTGAGGTGCCGGTTAACTGATTTGCATCTGCCGGGTGGCCTCACGTACAGTCGTGTTTACCGACGCGGGGTGGAGCAGCTCGGTAGCTCGCTGGGCTCATAACCCAGAGGTCGCAGGTTCAAATCCTGTCCCCGCTACTGAAGGCCCAAGGCCCGGATCCCATGGATCCGGGCCTTGAGTCGTTTCTGATCGTGAACGGCCGCCCCGTGGTGGCGGCCGTTCAAGGCAGCGAATGGGCCCGGGGTCGTAGGCAGCGAAAAGGCCCGGGGGCCGTGGCCCCCGGGCCTTTTTCCGTTCGTCCGTGACCCGGCTACGCGCCCGCACAGTTCGGGCAGAGGCCGCGGTACGTCACCTCGACCGCCGAGACCACGAAGCCGAAGCGCTCCGCGGCGGGCAGGTCGGCCAGCGGGTCCCCCGCCGGGTGGACGTCGCGGATGGCCCCGCACCGGGCACAGACCAGGTGCTGGTGGGGGCGGTGGGCGTTCGGGTCGTACCGCTTGGCCCGCCGGTCCGTGGAGACCTCCAGCACTTCGCCGAGGGTGACCAGCTCGCCCAAGGTGTTGTAGACCGTCGCTCGAGAGATCTCGGGCAGTTTGGTCACGGCTCGCGCGTGGACCTCGTCGGCCGTCAAGTGGACGTGGTCGCCGTCGAGCACTTCGGCCACGACGCGCCGCTGGGCCGTCATGCGCCAGCCGCGTCCGCGAAGTCGTTCCAGCAGGTCACTCATACACGCCAGCCTAACAGTGGGGATTCGGTGCAGATCCCGAACCGGTGTGGACTTGGATGCTTACTTGACTTAGACAAAGTCCATCGTAGGATCGAGAACGGCGAACGCCAAGGACAGGACACGCAGGAATGACGCAGGAGGCGCACGTGACGCAGCAGGGACCGCTCACCACGGAGGCCGGGGCTCCGGTCGCCGACAACCAGAACAGCGAGACCGCTGGCGTCGGCGGGCCCGTTCTCGTCCAGGACCAGCTCCTCCTGGAGAAGCTCGCCCACTTCAACCGCGAGCGCATCCCGGAGCGCGTGGTGCACGCCCGCGGCGCCGGTGCCTACGGAACCTTCACCGTCACCCGTGACGTGAGCCAGTGGACCCGGGCGAAGTTCCTCTCCGAGGTCGGCAAGGAGACGGAAACGTTTCTGCGCTTCTCCACCGTGGCGGACAGCCTCGGCGGCGCCGACGCCCGCCGCGACCCCCGCGGCTGGGCGCTGAAGTTCTACACCGAAGAGGGCAACTACGACCTCGTCGGCAACAACACCCCGGTCTTCTTCATCCGGGACGCGATCAAGTTCCCCGACTTCATCCACACCCAGAAGCGCGACCCGTACACGGGCTCGCAGGAGGCGGACAACGTCTGGGACTTCTGGGGTCTGTCGCCCGAGTCCACCCACCAGGTGACCTGGCTGTTCGGTGACCGCGGCATACCGGCGTCCTACCGCCACATGAACGGCTACGGCTCGCACACGTTCCAGTGGAACAACGAGGCCGGCGAGGTCTTCTGGGTCAAGTACCACTTCAAGACCGACCAGGGCATCAAGAACCTCACCCAGGCCGAGGCCAACACGCTGGCCGGCGAGGACCCCGACTCGCACCAGCGCGACCTGCGCCAGTCCATCGAGCGCGGCGAGTTCCCGACCTGGACCGTGCAGGTCCAGATCATGCCGGACGCCGACGCGGCGAACTACCGCTTCAACCCGTTCGACCTCACCAAGGTGTGGCCGCACGAGGACTACCCGCCGATCGAGATCGGCAAGCTGGAGCTCAACCGCAACCCGGAGAACGTCTTCGCCGAGGTCGAGCAGTCCATCTTCTCCCCGGCGCACTTCGTCCCCGGCATCGGACCGTCCCCGGACAAGATGCTCCAGGGCCGCCTCTTCGCGTACGGCGACGCCCACCGCTACCGCGTCGGCATCAACGCCGACCACCTGCCGGTGAACCGCCCGCACGCCACCGAGGCGCGCACCAACTCCCGTGACGGCTTCCTGTACGACGGCCGCCACAAGGGCGCGAAGAACTACGAGCCGAACAGCTTCGGCGGCCCCTTCCAGACGGACCGCCCGCTGTGGCAGTCCGCCGCGGTGACCGGCGGCACGGGCAACCACGCCACCCCGTCGCACTCCGAGGACAACGACTTCGTCCAGGCGGGCGACCTCTACCGCCTGATGTCGGAGGACGAGAAGTCCCGTCTGATCGAGAACCTGTCCGGCTTCATCGCCAAGGTCTCCCGTGACGACATCGCCGAGCGGGCGATCAACAACTTCCGCCAGGCGGACGGCGACTTCGGCAAGCGGCTGGAGGCCGCGGTCCAGGCCCTCCGCGGCTGACACCGGACCGCTTGCCGTGGCAGGACGACGGGCCGGCACCCCCTCGGGGGGTGCCGGCCCGTCGTCGTCGCGGTCTACGCGGCGATGCTGCGCCGCGCCCGCACCCAGCAGCGGATGACGTCGCGGACGGAGACGATGCCCACCGGGCCACCGTCCTCCAGAACGATCAGGTGCCGGAAACCGCCGATGGCCATGGCCTCGGCGGCCTCCTGCACGGTGGCCTCCGGGGTGCAGAAGACGACGTTGTTCGTGGTGTGCGCGCCCACCGACTCCCGGTCGGGATCGTGGCCCGCGCCGATCGAGTTGAGGATGTCGCGCTCGGTGAGGATGCCGATGCCGCTGTGGTCGGGGTCGAGGACCACGGCCGCGCCGACGCGCCGGCCGGACATCAGACAGGCCGCCTGTCGAAGGGTGTGCGCGGGTCCGAGGGTGAGGATCACGGTGCTCATGGCGTCACGGACGAGCATGAAGAGAGCCACCTCCTGGGTGAGTCCCCCGCTTGGGTGGGTGCACCCGTGGGCGCCCCTTTCGAGAATCGCTTCACAAGTGCACAAGCGGGGGAGTCTCAGATTCCCACGGATACGGAGAGTCATCAAGGGGGCGCGCTGAGCGCACTCACCCGCGCAGCGGGGTCAGGCCCGGGGGCGCAGGTGCGCGAGCATCTCGTCGTGCAGCAGGCCGTTGGACGCCGCCGCGTTCCCGCCGTGGACGCCCGGGGCGCCGTCGAGGTCGGTGAACCGGCCCCCCGCCTCCTGGACCACGACCGCGATCGCCGCCATGTCCCACAGGTTCAGCTCGGGCTCGGCGCACAGGTCCAGCGAACCCTCCGCGACCATCATGTACGGCCAGAAGTCCCCGTAACCCCGAGTGCGCCAGCAGGCGCGCGTCAGGTCCAGGAACCCGGGGAGCCGGCCCTGCTCCTCCCAGCCGCTCAGCGAGGAGTACGCGAAGGAGGCGTCACCCAGGCCCGCGACCTTCGAGACCCCCAGGGACGTCGGCTCGCCCAGCGCCCCGCCGGAGAAGGCCCCCGAACCCTGCGCGGCCCACCAGCGGCGGCCCAGCGCGGGGGCCGAGACCACGCCGACGATCGGGTGGAACGCCCCGTCGTCGCCCTCCTCCATCAGGGAGATCAGCGTCGCCCAGACGGGGACCCCGCGGACGTAGTTCTTCGTTCCGTCGATCGGGTCCACGACCCAGCGGCGCGGGCCGTCGCCCCGGAGTCCGTACTCCTCGCCCAGGATGGCGTCGGCGGGCCGGGCCGCGAGGATCCCCGCCCGGACGACCTCCTCGGCGGCCTTGTCGGCCTCGCTGACCGGGGTCATGTCCGGCTTCGTCTCGACCTGGAGGTCGAGGGCGCGGAACCGCCGCATCGTGACGGCGTCCGCCGCGTCGGCGAGTTCGAGGGCAAGGCGCAGATCATCGGCATACGTGGACATGCCCGAACAGTATCGACACCGGGGCGGCCCGGCGAACGAGGTCCACAGTGCGGCCGGGGAGGCGCCCTTGACAGGATCTGTCGGCCCGTCAACTCTGACGGGGGAGCCCAGCGGGAGACCGACAGCGGGGAGGCGACGATGCCGGCGGGCCGGGAGTCCTTGCTGCGTGCGGCCGGAGCGGCACTGTCCGCGCGCCCCTGGCCGGCCGTGCGGATGGTGGAGGTCGCGGCCGCCGCCGGCGTCTCGCGGCAGACCCTCTACAACGAGTTCGGCGGCAAGGACGGCCTGGGCCGCGCCCTGGTGCGCCGGGCGGCGGAGGAGTACCTCGACGGGGTCGACCGGGCGCTGGCCCCCCGGCCCCTCTGCGTACGGGACGCGGACGCGGACGCGGGCGCGGGCACGGACGCGGGCGCGGCTGTGGATGCGCACACGGACGCGGATGCCGCCGGCCGGCTCGCCGCCGTCGCGGAGTGGACCGTGCGCGCCGCCCGCACCCGGCCCCTCGTACGGGCCCTGCTCACCGGCGGCTGGGAGCCGGCACTGCCCGCGCCGCCCCCGCCGGGCACCCGGCAGGCCCTCGCGCCGGGGGAACTGGCCCGGACGGTGCGGGACCGGGCCGCGGCCGCGCTGAGCCCGGGAGAACCGGCCTGGCGCTGCGAGCTCGCCGTCCGGCTCGCGCTGTCCTACGTGATAGCCCCCGGTGAGGACGCCATCGGGGACCGGGCCGCCGCCGAGCTGCTGAGGCTGCTCGGACTGCCGGCCGTGCCGCCTCCGGCGACGCCCCCCGGTGCGCCGCTCAGTGCGCCGAACCGGACAGCTGGAGCCCGATGACGCCCAGGATCACCAGCGAGATCGAGACGAGTTTGAGGGTGGAGACCAGGTCGCCGAGGAAGACCATGCCGTAGATCGCGGTCCCGGCGGCCCCGATGCCCGTCCAGACCGCGTACGCGGGGCCCACGTCCAGCTTCTTCAGGGCCAGCGTCAGCAGGCCGAAGCTGCCCAGGGCGAAGCAGGCGAAGGCGACCGTGGGCCACAGCCGGGTGAAACCGTGGGACAGCTTGAGGCAGACCGCGAAGCCGGTCTCCAGGATCCCCGCGACCACCACGAGCAGCCACGCCATGTCGATTGCCTCCCCGCCTCGCGTGACGACGCGTCACTTGGTGCGATGATGCATTTACCAGACAGGACGCCCTGCAAACCCCGCCGCCCGGTCAGTCGCCCTCGCGACGCTCCCGCGTCTGCAGCAGCCGGCGCAGCGAGTACAGCCGTGCCGGGTCCGCGTGTCCGTCCTCCACCCACTGGTCGAGCGCGCAGTCCGGCTCGTCGTGGCTGCACGCGCGCGGGCACCCCTCCGTCCCCGGCACCAGCTCCGGGAAGGCCAGGATCACCCGGGACGGGTCCACGTGGTGCAGGCCGAAGGAGCGCACGCCCGGGGTGTCGATGACCCAGCCGTCCCCGGCGGGCAGCGGCAGGGCGAGCGCCGAGGTGGTGGTGTGGCGGCCACGGCCGGTCACCGCGTTGACGTGGCCGGTGGCCCGCTGGCGGCCCTCGGCGACCAGCGAGTTCACCAGGGTGGTCTTGCCGACGCCGGAATGCCCGACGAAGGCGGTGATCCGGCCGTTCAGGCGCTCGCGCACCCGGTCGGCGGCGCCGCCCGTCGCCAGCTCCTCGCGGTTGGTCACCACGTAGTCCAGGCCGAAGGTGGAGTAGATCTCCAGGATCTTGTCGGCCGAGGTCAGGTCGGACTTGGTGAGCACCAGCAGGGGCTCCAGCCCGGCGTCGTACGCGGCCACCAGACAGCGGTCGATCATGCGGGGCCGGGGCTCGGGGTCGGCCAGCGCCGTGACGATGGCCAGCTGGTCGGCGTTGGCCACGACCACCCGCTCGTACGGGTCGTCGTCGTCGGCGGTGCGCCGCAGGACGGACTTGCGCTCCTCGATCCGCACGATCCGCGCGAGGGTGTCCTTCTTGCCGGACAGGTCACCGACGATCCAGACCCGGTCGCCGACCACCGCCGCCTTGCGGCCCAGCTCGCGGGCCTTCATCGCGGTGATCGTGCGGTCCCCGACCAGGCAGGTCAGCCGGCCGCGGTCCACGGTCAGCACGAAGCCCTCGGAGGCGTCCTCGTGCTTGGGCCGGATGTTCGTCCGCGCCCGGTTGCCCTTGGGGTTCGGGCGCTGGCGGATGTCGTCCTCGTCGGTGTGCTTGCCGTACCTGCGCATGACGGGCCCTACGCTCCCGCTCCCGTGCCCGCGAGCATGTCTGTCCACATCTTCGGGAAGTCCGGCAGGGTCTTCGCGGTCGTCGCCACGTTCTCGATCTCCACGCCCTTGACGGCCAGGCCGATCACCGCGCCGGCCGTGGCCATCCGGTGGTCGTCGTAGGTGTGGAAGACGCCGCCGTGCAGCGGGCGCGGGCGGATGTGCAGGCCGTCGGCGGTCTCGGTGACGTCGCCGCCGAGCCCGTTGATCTCGGTGGTGAGGGCGGCCAGCCGGTCCGTCTCGTGCAGGCGCAGGTGCTGGACACCGCGCAGCACCGACTCCGAGTCGGCCAGCGCCGCGACCGCCGCGATGCCCGGGGTCAGCTCGCCGACCTCGCTCAGGTCCACGTCGATGCCGTGGATCTTGCCGGTGCCGGTGAAGACCAGGCCCGCGTCGGTCAGCTCGCAGGAGCCGCCCATCTCGGTGAAGATCCGGCGCAGCGCGTCACCGGGCTGGGTGGTGCGGCGCGGCCAGTCCGGCACGGTCACCGTGCCGCCGGTGATCAGGGCCGCGGCCATGAACGGCTGGGCGTTGGACAGGTCCGGCTCCACGACCATGTCGCGGCCGAGCAGCGCACCCGGCGCGACCCGCCACACGTTCTTCTCGCCGCCGGCCTCGGGGGTGTCGACCTGGGCGCCCGCCGCGCGCAGCATCTCCACCGTCATCCGGATGTGCGGCATCGACGGGAGCGTCGCGCCGGTGTGGCGGACCTCGACGCCCTGGTTGAAGCGGGGTGCGGAGAGCAGCAGGGCCGAGACGAACTGTGAGGAGTTGGAGGCGTCGATCTCGACCGTGCCGCCCTCCAGGGCCCCGCCGCCCTGGACGGTCATCGGCAGCGCGCCGCGGCCGTCGTCGTCGATCCGGGCACCGAGGGCGCGCAGGGCGTTGATGACCTCGCCCAGGGGGCGCTCGTAGGACCGCGGGTCGCCGTCGAAGCGGATGTCGCCGGCGGCCAGGGTGGCGACGGGCGGCAGGAAGCGCATGACCGTGCCCGCGTTGCCGACGTCGACGGTGGCCGGGCCGTGCAGGGCCGCCGGGATGATCCGCCAGGCCTCGCCGCCCGCGCCGTCACCGGAGCTGGAGGAGACGGTCTCCTCGATGCCGACGCCCAGCGCGCGCAGCGCGTCCGACATCAGCTGGGAGTCGCGCGAACGCAGCGGGCGGCGCACCCAGCCCGGCTCGGCGGCGAGGGCGGCCAGGACGAGGGCGCGGTTGGTGACCGATTTGGACCCCGGCACGGTGACGGTGGCGTGGACGGCCCCGTCGGCGAGGGGGGCGGGCCAGAGGGCGTGGAGCGCGGGGGTCTCGGTCATGGCCACCACTTTAGTGGCTTCCCCCGGGCCCAGATCTTGATCGCGGGCCCGTCTCAGAGGCCGAGAAGCCAGCGACCGCCGCCGATCAGCGAGCACAGCGCGACGGCGTGGAAGAGCAGCAGCCAGGCGAGCGCGGGCACATGGGTGAGCCGCCCCAGCTGATCGGCGTCCGAATCGGGGGCTCCGCCGTGCCGTCGCTTGGCCTGGAGCTCGAACACCGGCCGCACCCCGCCGAGCAGCAGGAACCACACCACCGCGTACGCGAACACCGCCTGCACCCCGGACGGCGCCAGCCAGGACACCAGGACGAACGCGGCGCCGGTCAGCACCACCGTCAGCAGCCCGTACGCGTTGCGGATCATCACCAGCATCGCCAGCAGCAGCGCGGTCGCCGCCCACAGCAGCAGCGTGATCCGGTGCGCCGACAGCAGGGCGGCCCCGCCCAGGCCCAGCAGCGAGGGCGCCGTGTAACCGGCGGCGGCCGTCAGGATCATCCCGAGCCCGGTGGGCTTGCCGCTGCTGACGGTGACCCCGCTGGTGTCCGAGTGCAGCCGGATGCCGTCGAGCCGCCGTCCGGTCAGCAGGGCCAGCAGCCCGTGTCCGCCCTCGTGCGCGATGGTGATCGCGTTGCGCGAGAGCAGCCACACCGGCCGCGGCCCCACCGCGGCCAGGGCGGCCAGGCCCGTCAGGACCACCAGCCACCAGGAGGGCTGGGGCTGTATGCCGGTCAGCCGGTCCCAGAGACCGGCCGTCGTGGTGCTGTCCATGGAGTGGCGGACTCCTTGCGGTGGAGGGCGGGTGCCATGGCAGTGTGTCAGCCATGTGCGGAAGGTTTGCGGCGAGTCGGACGCCCCGGGAGCTGGCGGCGGTATTCGGTGTCGAGCGGTGGGAGCCGCAGGAGACCCTGGCCCCCGACTGGAACGTGGCGCCGACGAAGGAGGTCCACGTCGTCCTCGACCGTCCCCTCAAAGACGCGGGGGACCCGCGTCCGGTTCGCCAGCTGCGGGTGCTGAAGTGGGGCCTGGTCCCCTCCTGGGCCAAGAACCCCGAGGGTGCCGCCCGGATGATCAACGCGCGCTCCGAGACCCTGCACGAGAAGCCGTCCTTCCGCCGCCCCTTCGCCCAGCGGCGCTGCATCGTCCCCGCCGACGGCTACTACGAGTGGGTCACCGCCCACGACGAGCGGCAGCTGGAGGTCGAGGGGAAGAAGAAGCGGTCCCGCAAGCAGCCGTACTTCGTCCTGCCCACCGACGGCTCCGTCTTCGCGATGGCCGGGATCTACGAGTTCTGGCGCGACGGGACCCTGCCGCCCGAGCACCCGCAGGCCTGGTGGGCCACCTGCTCGGTGATCACCGCCGAGGCCGAGACCGGGCCGCTGGGCTCGGCTCCCGCCGAGGGCCCGCGCTCGCTGTCCGACATCCACCCCCGGATGCCGCTCATGCTGACCCCGGACCGCTGGGACGCCTGGCTGGACCCCGCCCGCACCGACGAGGACGAGCTGCGCGGCCTCCTCGCCCCGCCGCCCGGCGGGCTGATGCGCGCCTACCCGGTGTCCACCGCCGTCAGCAACGTCCGCAACAACGGGCCGGAGCTGCTCGGCGAGCTGGCCGCGCCGGAGGAGGGCACCCTCTTCTGACCCGGCGACCGGCATGATCGGGGGATGACCACCGAGAGCGTCGACACCCCGGCGGGCGAGGCCCGCGTCACCTGGCACCCCGCCCGCGCCGCGCGGCTCGTCCTGGCCCTCGGCCACGGTGCCGGCGGCGGCATCGAGGCCCGGGACCTCGCGGCCCTGGCCGCCGCCCTGCCCGCGCGGGGGGTCACCGTCGCCCTGGTCGAGCAGCCCTGGCGGGTCGCGGGCAAGAAGGTCGCCGCCGCCCCCGGGACGCTGGACGCGGGCTGGCGGGCCGTGTGGCCCGTGCTGCGCCGGCCGGGCCTGCCCGTGGTGGCCGGCGGACGCAGCGCGGGGGCCCGGGTGGCCTGCCGGACCGCCGTGGAACTGGACGCCGCCGGGGTGCTCGCGCTGGCGTTCCCGCTGCACCCGCCGGGCCGGCCCGAGAAGTCCCGGGAGGCCGAGCTGCTGGGGGCCGACAGGCCGGTGCTGGTGGTGCAGGGCGGCCGGGACCCCTTCGGGCGGCCCGAGGAGTTCCCGGCGCCGGCCGGAGCGGACCCGTACGAGCTGGTGGAGGTGGCCCACGCCGACCACGGCTTCGCCGTGCCGAAGAAGGCGGGCCCGACCCAGGAGGAAACCCTCGCCGCGATCACCGGTGCGGTGGGGCCGTGGCTCGACCGGCTCATCGGATGAGCGCGGCCGAACGCCCGACCTGACGGATTCCGGAGTGATCCCGGTCACCCGCCCCCGGACGGACCGGAATATCGCCCAAGACCCTTGGCGGGCCCGGGAATGCCCCGCACCGCCCGCCTGTTGTGTGGAGTGTCGGAACGTAGGGGAATTCGTCGGAGGAGAGGGAGCGCATGACCCAGGTCATCAGCCAGAACCGTCCGCAGGCCGCTGACCTGGACTGGACGGTGCTGCCTGCCCCCAAGCGCGCCTCGCTTCGGGCGGCGGAAGGCCGGGATGGTCGACTATTCTCCGATTCGAGCGGATCCGCTTTCGGAGCCGCCACGCTGTCGGAGGAGGTGGGTCCTGTCGCTGGGACCGACGAAGGCCAGGCGCAGGAGACAACGGCGGAGCGCAACGCGCGTTTCGAGCGGGACGCCCTCGGCTACCTCGACCAGATGTACTCCGCCGCGCTGCGCATGACGCGCAACCCGGCCGACGCCGAGGACCTGGTCCAGGAGACGTACGCGAAGGCGTACGCGTCCTTCCACCAGTTCCGCGAGGGCACCAATCTCAAGGCGTGGCTGTACCGCATTCTGACCAACACGTTCATCAACTCCTACCGCAAGAAGCAGCGCGAGCCGCAGCGCAGCGCGGCGGAGGAGATCGAGGACTGGCAGCTGGCGCGCGCCGAGTCGCACATGTCGACCGGTCTGCGTTCCGCGGAATCGCAGGCGCTCGACCACCTGCCCGATTCCGACGTGAAGGAAGCCCTTCAGGCCATTCCGGAAGAGTTCCGCATCGCGGTCTATCTTGCCGACGTAGAGGGCTTTGCGTACAAGGAGATCGCGGACATCATGGGTACACCCATCGGTACGGTCATGTCGCGACTGCACCGTGGCCGCCGTCAACTCCGCGGAATGCTGGAGGACTATGCCCGTGAGCGCGGGCTGGTCCCCGCCGGCGCGGGAGAGTCGAACGACCTGAAAGGCTCGGGCTCATGAGCTGCGGAGAGCCGCACGAGACGGAGTGCGCCGAGGTTCTGGACCATCTCTATGAGTTCCTGGACCACGAGATGCCCGACAGTGACTGCACGAAGTTCGAGACCCACTTCGGCGAGTGCAATCCCTGTCTGGAGAAGTACGGCCTGGAGCAGGCCGTCAAGAAGCTGGTGAAGCGCTGCTGCGGTTCGGACGACGTGCCGAGCGATCTGCGTTCCAAGGTCATGGGACGGATCGAGCTGATCCGCTCGGGTCAGGCCGTGCCCGACCACGACGTGACCGCCGGTCCCGCGACCGGCTGAACAGCCGCCCCCGGAAGGCCACTTCGTTCACTCGAAGGTGCTAATCCGGGGGCGCCCGTACGGCGCAATGCATAAATGTGCCCTGCTTTCCCAGGGGGCCCGCCTATTCTCCCCTCTCGGTGCCGGTTCCCTTCGGCACCCGGTGCGCACGGCACAGGGGGGAGGCGAGCGCCATGCGGGCACTTCCGCCGACGGCGCGCGCGTACGTGTCGGCCGCCGTGCTCGCCGCCGCCGCGTGTGCCGCCCCCGCCCTGACGGACCCCGCGACGCCCTGGACGGCCGTCGTCCTGCTCGCCGCGCTCTACCTGGGCTGCGAACTGGTCCGGGTGTTCGCCCCGGCGGGCCGCCTGGCGCCCGACGGCCCCGGCTCCTTCTTCCCCGTCGTGATGGCCGCCGTCTTCCTGCTGCCGCCCGCGGCCGCCGCGCTCGTCGCCGTGCCGGGCGCGCTCGCCCAGACCGTCGTCCGGCGGCCCGCCGCGGTCCGCCGGGTGTGGCACGCGGCCCAGCAGGCGATAGCCGCCCACCTGGCCGGGCGGGTCTACGGGCTCCTCGGCGGCCGGGAGCCGACGGCCGGAGCCGGGGGATCCGCCGGCGGCACCGGACCCCCGGGCGGGACCGGACACGCCGCGGATCCGTCCCTGTGGGTGGCCGGCTTCCCCTCCGTGATGCTCCCCGCCGCGGTCGCCGCCGTCGCCTTCTGCCTGGTGCTCACCGCCCTCGACGGCGGGATCCTGGCCGCCGCCGAACACCGGCCGGCCGCCGACGCCTGGCACGGATTCCCCACCGGGTCCCTCGCCCCGCACTGCGTGCACGGCCTCGCCGGACTGATGATGGCCGTGATGTGGCGCAGCCCCTACGGGATCCCGGCCGCGCTCCTCGTCCTCCTGCCGATGTCCGTCTCCTGCTGGGTCTTCGCCCAGTACCACCGCGAGCGCGCCGCCCACCGGGCCACCATCCGCGCCCTGGTGCAGGCCGTCGACATCAAGGACCGCTACACGCGCGGCCACAGCGAACGCGTCGGCCAGGCCTCCGCGATGATCGCCCGCGAGCTGGGCATGGCCGACGACCGCCTGGAGGTCGTCCGCATCGCCGGGATCCTGCACGACGTCGGCAAGCTCGGCGTACCGACCCGGCTGCTGCGCAAGGACGGGCCGCTGACCCCCGAGGAACGCCGCGTCATCGAGCTGCACCCCGAGTACGGGCACGAGATGGTCCGGGGCATCGGCTTCCTGGGGGAGGCCCGGTCCGCGATCCTGCACCACCACGAGCGGGTGGACGGCTCCGGGTACCCCTACGGGCTGAGCGGGGAGCAGATCCCGGTGCTGGCCCGGGTGGTCGCGGTGGCCGACTCCTTCGACGCGATGACCTCGACCCGCTCCTACAGCCGGGCCCGGCCGGTGGCCGTCGCCCTGAAGGAACTGGAGCGCTGCGCCGGGGCCCAGTTCGACCCGGCCATGGTGCGGGCGCTGGTCACCGCGATCGGGCGGCACGGCTGGCACCCCGTGGTCACCTCCGACGACGACCTCCAGGTGATCGGCGCCACCGCCGGTACGACCGGCACCGCCGGCACGGCCGCAGCCGCCGGTACGACCGGTACGACCGGCACCGCCGGCACGGCCGCCTCCGCGGCGCCGGCGCTGCCCGCCGTGCCCGCCCAGCCGCCGGGGCACGCGGCCGACCGCCCGCGCGGCGAGGGCGAGCCGGCGCCCGGGCCGGCGCCCGAGCGGCCCGCGCCGGGTGCCCGGTGAGGGCCCCGTCCGCGTGGGGCGTGCGGGCGGCCGCCGCCCTGCTCACCCTGGCGGGGCTCGGCCACACCCTGTGGACCGGAGTCGCCGATCCGGGCGCCGCCCTCGCCTTCGGCATCCTGATCACCGTCGGGGAACTGGCCCGGTGCGACCACCGCGACCCCGCCGGGCACGTCCCCGGTGAGGACCGCCGGCCCGCGCCGCTCGGTTTCGCCGCGGCCCTCGCGTACGCCCTGCTCGGCCAGAACGCCGGGCACCCCACCCACCACGGGGTCCTGCAGACCGTCGCCGTCGTCGTCGCGGCGGCCCTGGCCGGGGTGGTGCCGCACGTCGCCCGGGGGTGCGGGCCGGCCCTGGACCACGTGGCCCGCAGGGTCCTGACCGTGGCCTTCGCCGCCGCCTGCTTCCAGCCCCTGCACCACTCCGGACGGCTGGGCCAGTGGCTCGGGCAGGGCCCGTACCTCGTCCTGTTCCTGGTGCTCCTGCTCGGCCTGACCGCCCTGTGCGACGCCGTCCTCGCGGCCGCGTCGGCCCGGTCCCGTACCGGATGGCCCTTCGGGCCGCTGCTGCGCGACGAGCTGCGCGCCCGGCTCGGCATCGGCGCCGCGATCTGCGCCACGGGGGTCGTCATGGCCCTCGGGGTGGCCGTGGCGGGCCTGTGGGCGCTGCCCGTCCTCAGCGTGCCGCTGCTGCTGACCCAGATGTCCTTCCACCGGATCACCGCGGTCCGCACCACCTACCGCCAGACCATCACCTCCCTGGCGCGGGCCACCGAGGTCGCCGGCTACACCCCACCGGGGCACTCCCGCCGGGTCGCGGCCCTGAGCTGTGCCGTCGGCCGGGAGCTGGGGTTCTCCGAGCGGGAGCTCACGGTGCTGGAGTACGCCGCCCTGATGCACGACATCGGGCAGCTCTCGCTGGTCGACCCGGTCCCCTCCGGCGCCACCGCCGCCCTGCCCGCCGACGAGGCCCGCCGGATCGCCGGGCTGGGCGGCGAGGTGGCCCGCCAGACCGGGGTGCCGCCCGAGGTCGCGGTGATCGTGGAGCGGCAGGCGGACCCGTACCGGGACCAGCCCGTCGCCGCCCGGATCGTGCGCGCGGTGAACGCGTACGACGACCTGGTGGGCGGGAACCGTCACCCGGGCGGCTCACTGGCCGCCCTGGAGCAGCTCCGGCTGGGCACCGGGCACGATTACCAGCCCGAGGTCGTGGAGTCCTTGGCGAGGGTTCTGGCCAGGGGCGGGCGGGGCGGAGTCGTCCCCGTCCCACCGGGGTAACCCATGGGTAATGAGCGGCCGTCCGAGCGGGCATGGTTGGATGCAGTAGGAGTGTCCGTGAGGGTGTCCGCAAGGCTGCACCGTTGGACCGGCAGGCGGGAATCGTGAGGATCTTCGGGAAGGTACGGCATCGGCCCTCCGCCTCGTGGCGGCAGGCCACCGACCGCGCGTTCACGCTGATCGGCGACGGTCGGTACGAGGACGCGGGCGCGCTGCTGACCAGGGCGGCGGATCTGGAGCCCTGGCTGTCCGAGTCCTGGTTCAACCTGGCCCTGCTCCACAAGTTCCGGCACGACTGGGAGCAGGCGAGGGCCGCAGGGCTGCGCGCCGTGGCCCTGCTGGACCGCGAGACCGGCGCCCCGGACTGGTGGAACGTGGGGATCGCCGCGACCGCCCTCCAGGACTGGCCGCTGGCCCGCCGGGCCTGGCAGGCGTACGGGCTGAGGGTGCCCGGCGACCCGCACAGCACCGCCGGGACGGGCGAGCCGGTCGGCATGGAGCTCGGCAGCGCCGCCGTACGGCTGTCGCCCGAGGGCGAGGCCGAGGTCGTGTGGGGCCGCAGGCTCGATCCGGCCCGGATGGAGGTCCTGTCCATTCCGCTTCCCTCCTCGGGACGGCGCTGGGGCGAGGTCGTCCTGCACGACGGCGTCCCGCACGGCGAGCGGATCACCGCGGCCGGCCCCTCCTACCCGGTCTTCGACGAGATCGAGCTGTGGGCCCCCTCCCCGGTGCCGACCTGGGTGGTGCTGCTGGAGGCGGCCACCGAGGCCGACCGCGACGCCCTGGAGCAGCTGGCCTCCGACGCCGGCTTCGCCGCCGAGGACTGGTCCTCGTCGGTCCGGCTGCTGTGCCGCACCTGCTCGGAGAGCGCGATGCCCAGCGGCGAGGGCGAGGGGGACCACCTGGACCCCCACGACCACAGCGAACCGGGCCATCCGGGCCCGCTCGGCCACCGCACGGCCGGTTCCGGATCCCTGTGGGTACCCGAGCGCGAATGCGGCATCGCGGCGCCCGCCGGCCTCGTGCGCGGACTGCTCGACGGATGGGTCGCGGACAGCCCGGACAGCCGCGAGTGGCGGGATCTCGAAGAAGTCTGCTGACCCCGGGCCGTAGGCTGTACGGGCACACCACGGACTTGAGGGAAGGCGTACGGCGGACATGGCGCAGCAGGAGAACCAGGTGACCCCGATCGACGACGAGGGCTACGTCGTGGACACCGAGGACTGTGAGGCGCGCGAGCTCGCCCACCGCGAGCGCGGTACCTCCCGTCCCATCACGGTGGTCGGCAACCCGGTGCTGCACCGGGAGTGCAAGGACGTCACCGAGTTCGGCGAGGAGCTCGCGCAGCTGATCGACGACATGTTCGCCAGCCAGAAGACCGCCGAGGGCGTGGGCCTGGCCGCGAACCAGATCGGCGTGGACGCCAAGGTCTTCGTCTACGACTGCCCGGACGACGACGGCAAGCGGCACACCGGCTACGTGGTCAACCCGAAGCTGGTGGAACTGCCGGCCGCCGGCCGCGTCCTGGACGACTCCAACGAGGGCTGCCTCTCGGTCCCGACCGCCTACGCCCCCCTCGCCCGCCCGGACTACGCCGAGGTGACCGGCCAGGACGCCCAGGGCAACCCGGTCAAGGTCCGCGGCACCGGCTACTTCGCCCGCTGCCTCCAGCACGAGACCGACCACCTGTACGGGTACCTGTACATCGACCGCCTCTCCAAGCGCGAGCGCAAGGACGCCCTGCGCCAGATGGAAGAGGGCACCCCCCGCTACCCGGTCGTCCCGAACGCCTGATCCCGCACGGGACCCGCACACGACGAAGGCCCCGCCCCGGAATCCGGGACGGGGCCTTCGTGCGGGCCGTGCGGTGGAAAGGGTGCCGGGACTAGAAGTCCTCGTCCAGGTCGACCGTGCCCTCGACCGCGACCTGGTAGGCCGACGGGCGGCGCTCGAAGAAGTTCGTCAGCTCCTGGACGCCCTGGAGCTCCATGAACGAGAACGGGTTCTGCGAGCCGTACACCGCCGGGAAGCCGAGGCGGACCAGGCGCTGGTCCGCGACGCACTCCAGGTACTCGCGCATCGACTCGGTGTTCATGCCCGGCAGGCCGTCACCGCACAGGTCGCGGCCGAACTGCAGCTCCGCGTCGACGGCCTCCTTCAGCATGTCGGTGACCTGCTGCTGGAGTTCGTCGTCGAAGAGCTCCGGCTCCTCCTTGCGGACCGTGTCCACGACCTCGAAGGCGAAGTTCATGTGCATGGTCTCGTCCCGGAAGACCCAGTTCGTGCCGGTCGCCAGACCGTGCAGCAGGCCGCGCGAGCGGAACCAGTACACGTACGCGAAGGCGCCGTAGAAGAACAGGCCCTCGATGCACGCGGCGAAGCAGATCAGGTTCAGCAGGAAGCGACGGCGGTCGGCCTGCGTCTCCAGCCGGTCCAGCTTCTCGACCTCGTTGATCCACTTGAAGCAGAACTGCGCCTTCTCGCGGATCGACGGGATCTCCTCGACGGCGTCGAAGGCGGCCGCGCGGTCGTCCGGGTCGGGCAGGTAGGTGTCGAGCAGCGTCAGGTAGAACTGGACGTGCACGGCCTCCTCGAACAGCTGGCGCGACAGGTACAGGCGCGCCTCCGGGGAGTTGATGTGCTTGTAGAGCGTCAGCACCAGGTTGTTCGAGACGATCGAGTCACCGGTCGCGAAGAACGCCACCAGACGGCCGATCATGTGCTGCTCGGCCGGCGTCAGCTTCGCGAGGTCGGCGACGTCCGAGTGCAGGTCGACTTCCTCGACCGTCCAGGTGTTCTTGATCGCGTCCCGGTAGCGCTCGTAGAAGTCGGGGTAGCGCATGGGGCGCAGGGTCAGTTCGAAGCCCGGGTCGAGCAGGTTCTTCTTCTTGTCGGTGGTGCTCATTACTGGCAGGCCTCGCAGGACTCGGGGTTCTCAAGGGAGCAGGCCAGCGCCTCGGCGTCGACGGCCTGCGGGAGGGGGGTGGCGGTGGCCGGGACGGCGCTGCCGGAGGCGGCGCGGGCGATCTTCGTGGCCGGGCGGGACCGCAGGTAGTACGTGGTCTTCAGACCCTGCTTCCAGGCGTACGCGTACATCGAGCTGAGCTTGCCGATGGTGGGCGTCTCCAGGAACAGGTTCAGCGACTGCGCCTGGTCCAGGAACGGGGTACGGGCCGCCGCCATGTCGATCAGGCCGCGCTGCGGGATCTCCCACGCCGTGCGGTACAGCTCGCGCACCTCGGCCGGGATCCAGCCGAAGCCCTGGACGGAACCCGAGGAGTCGCGCAGCGCCTCGCGGGTCTGCGCGTCCCAGACGCCCAGCTGCTTGAGCTCCTCCACCAGGTAGCCGTTGACCTGGAGGAACTCGCCCGACAGGGTCTCGCGCTTGAAGAGGTTGGAGACCTGCGGCTCGATGCACTCGTACACGCCCGCGATGGAGGCGATCGTCGCCGTCGGGGCGATGGCCAGCAGGAGCGAGTTGCGCATGCCGGTCTTCGCGATGCGGGCGCGCAGGGCGTCCCAGCGCTCCGGCCAGTTCAGCTCGACGTCGAAGTGGTCGGGGTGCAGCACGCCGCGGGCGGTGCGGGTCTGCTCCCAGGCCGGGAGGGGGCCGCTGCGCTCGGCGAGGTCGCAGGAGGCCTCGTAGGCGGCCAGCATGATGCGCTCGGAGAGCTTGGTGGACAGGGCCTTCGCCTCGGGGGAGTCGAAGGGCATCTTCAGCTTGAAGAAGACGTCCTGGAGGCCCATCGCGCCCAGGCCCACCGGCCGCCAGCGGGAGTTGGAGCGGCCCGCCTGCTCGGTCGGGTAGAAGTTGATGTCCACCACGCGGTCGAGGAAGGTCACGGCCGTGCGGACGGTCTCGTCCAGGCGCTCCCAGTCGATGTCCCCGTCCACCACGAAGGCGCCCATGTTGACCGAGCCGAGGTTGCAGACGGCCGTCTCGCCGTCGTTGGTGACCTCGATGATCTCGGTGCAGAGGTTGGAGGAGTGGACGACCGTGCCCGGCTCGGCGGTCTGGTTCGCCGTGCGGTTGGAGGCGTCCTTGAAGGTCATCCAGCCCTGGCCGGTCTGCGCGAGGGTGCGCATCATCCGGCCGTACAGGTCGCGGGCGGGCATGGTCTTGCGGGCCAGGCCCGACGCCTCGGCCTTGCGGTAGGCGGCGTCGAACTCGTCGCCCCACAGGTCCACCAGCTCGGGGACGTCGGCCGGGGAGAACAGCGACCAGTCGGCGTCGGCGTTCACGCGGCGCATGAACTCGTCCGGCACCCAGTGGGCCAGGTTCAGGTTGTGGGTGCGGCGCTGGTCCTCACCGGTGTTGTCGCGGAGCTCCAGGAACTCCTCGATGTCCGCGTGCCAGGTCTCCAGGTAGACGGCGGCGGCGCCCTTGCGGCGGCCGCCCTGGTTCACGGCGGCGACGGAGGCGTCGAGGGTCTTCAGGAATGGCACGATGCCGTTGGAGTGGCCGTTGGTGCCGCGGATCAGGGAGCCGCGGGCGCGGATGCGCGAGTACGACAGACCGATGCCGCCGGCGTGCTTGGAGAGGCGGGCGACCTGGTGGTAGCGGTCGTAGATCGAGTCCAGCTCGTCCAGCGGGGAGTCCAGCAGGTAGCAGGAGGACATCTGCGGGTGGCGGGTGCCGGAGTTGAAGAGCGTGGGGGAGGACGGCAGGTAGTCCAGGCGGCTCATCAGCCGGTAGAGGGAGGCGACTTCCTCGACGGCCTGGACGGTGTCGTTCTCGGCGAGGCCGCAGGCCACGCGCAGCATGAAGTACTGCGGGGTCTCGATCACCTGACGGGTGATCGGGTGGCGCAGCAGGTAGCGGCTGTGCAGGGTGCGCAGACCGAAGAAGCCGAAGCGGTCGTCCGCGCCCTCGGCGAGCGCGTGCTCGACCAGGGAGTTCAGGCGGGCCGCGTGGAGGGCGACGAACTCGGCGGTGCGGTCCGCGATCAGGCCCTCGCGGTGGCCGACGGCGACGGACTCGGCGAAGGAGCCCGAGCCCTGGCCCGCGGCCTCGTCGGCGACGGCCAGCGTGAGCAGGCGGGCGGCGAGGCGGGAGTACGCCGGGTCCTCGGAGATCAGGCCCGCGGCGGCCTCGGTGGCCAGCCCCCGCAGCTCGGCCTCGTCCGCGAGGGCGCTGCGCCCGCGCAGGGCGGCGGCGGCGACCCGGCCCGGGTCGGTGTCGGGGAGGTCGACGGTCAGCTCGGTGAGAGTACGCAGCAGCGCGGCCCCCGGGCCTTCGGTGGTGTCGCCAGAAGTGGACTCGGCGCGCGGTGCGGAAGGCGCGATGGTCACGGCGGGAGCTCTCCCTCGCTCGGCCCGGTCATCGGCGGGGGCGCGGGCGGGCGCATGCGGGCGCACGGGAAGGCGCGACGTGCCGCATGGCGTCCACCGGCCCAACCGCGAGGCCCGGACGTGTCTCTACCCGGTTCGGTCGATCCGGGCGCGCTGCCGGCAGGTCCTCGGACTTGCGGAATGCACCAATGGGTGCACGTCATACCGTTGCGGGACAGTTCCGGATTCACACCGGATTCCCCTGCGGCGACAGCGAGGATGAGCATACATGTGGGGGCGCCCCGATGCGTGACCCCCCACATGTTGTGTCGGCCCCTTGCTGAGCGTGGTGTTACAGCTCCAGCCGGTACGTGAGCAGGGTCAGCGCGGGGATCGGCGCCCAGTCCCGCTCGGGAGTGCGTACGAAACCCAGGCGGGCGTAGATCCGCTGCGCGCCCCGCATGGCGGGCTGGGTGGACAGCACCAGCGCCGTCACCCCGTCCAGGGCCCGCGCCCGGTCGACGCAGGCCCGCACCAGGGCCTCCCCGACCCCCGCCCCGCGCGCCTCGGCGGCCACGGCCAGCATCCGGAACTCGGCCTCGTGGGGGCCCGCGATGTCGGCGAGGGGGCTTCCGGGTGCGGCGAACGTCACTCCTCCGAGTACCTCGCCGTCCCGGGCCGCGACGATCACCTCCCCGTGGCCGGCCCGGCCGGCGACGTCGCGCAGGACGTTCAGGTAGTGGTCGTCCTCGTTCAGGTCGAGCAGCCCGTCTCCGGTGTAGGCCCGGCCGGTGATCTCCCCGAGCCGCTCGTACTCGACGGGCAGGGCCGCCCTGATCTCGATGTCCATGCCGTCGAGTGTGCGCCACGCGTGACGGTGCCCGGCGCTATCGTCGAACCAGCACCGTCGAGGAAGGCGAGCGAGGCGTGACCGTGATGACCGACCGTCCCCAGATGCTGACCGAGGAGTTCGAGATCCTCGCGCGTATAGCCGCCAGAGAGGTGGAGGGGCTGCGGCTGGAGTTCATCGACGGAAAGCTGGGGGTCAAGGCAGTGCCCGACGGAGATCACGACCGGATCGTCGTGTGGCTGTCCCGCATCTGCATGCAGCACAGGCCGGAGGTCTGGCTCCACGTGGAACGCGGCCTGAAGATCGACCAGTACCGTTCGGGCCGGGCGCGCCCGGACGCGTCCCTCGCGCCGGACGGCGCATTCGAAGGACAGGGGGAGTGGGCCGACCCGGCTCCTGTCCTGATGGTCGTCGAGGTCACGTCGTATGACTCCGACACCGACGAACGCGATCGCAAGGCGAAGCCCCGTGCGTACGCGGCTACCGGCATCCCCGTGTACCTCCTCATCGATCGGGACAACTGCCTGGTGCACGTCCACAGCGATCCCAACGGGATGCTGTACGAGACGGTGCGCACTGTTCCCTTCGGTAAGGACGTCGAGCTGCCCGAGCCCGTCGGGTTCGCCTTTCCGAGTGAGCCCCTCAAGGACTGGGTGCGCTGAGTACGCCGAAGGGCCCCGCCGGGTGTCCGGCGGGGCCCTTCGTGCGTGCGGCAGCGGTTCAGCAGCAGCGGAAGCCCTCGCGGGGGTCCGCCTCGCGGGCGTCGGTGCGGGCCCGCTCGAAGGCGCGCCGGGTCATGACCTCGGCGTCCGGGTCGTGGGAGCGGGCGTGGGCGACGTAGCGGTCGTACGCGCCCTCGCCGGAGAACTCCCGGACGTAGAACCGCGCCTTGGCCAGCGCCGAGCGGACCCCGCTCATGCCGCGGGCTCCTTGACCCGGCCGCCGCCGGAGTCGAGGCCGGCCGCCGCGAGCTCGGCCTTCTCCTCGGCGGAGGCCAGCAGGCCGGCCGGGGCGACGATCTTCGACTCGGTCCACGGCACCTCGGAGAGCCGCACGGAGCCCGGGTCGGCGACGGCCTTGAGGCAGGTCCGGGCGGCGTCGGCCAGCACGATCAGGATCAGGACGGCGAACAGCACCGACAAGACGCCGTCGACCGTGGCGTTGGTGACCACGGTGTGCATGTCGTCCATGGTCTTGGCGGGCGGCAGCACCTTCCCCGCGTCGATGCCGGTCTGGTACTTGTCGCGCTGGGCGAAGAAGCCGACCTTCACGTCATCGGAGAAGATCTTCTGGTAACTCGCGGTGAGGGTGACGGCCACGTCCCAGGCGAGCGGGACCCCGGTGACCCAGGCCCACTTGAGCCGTCCCGACTTCACCAGCAGCGTGGTGCAGACGGCCAGGGCCACCGCGGCGAGCAGCTGGTTCGCGATCCCGAACAGCGGGAAGAGCTGGTTGATGCCGCCCAGCGGGTCCTTCACTCCGACCCACAGGAAGTAGCCCCAGCCGCCGACCACGATCGCGCTGGCCAGCCAGACGCCAGGCTTCCAGCTGACGTCCTTGAAGGACTTGTGCACGTTGCCGAGGGTGTCCTGGAGCATGAACCGCCCGACGCGGGTACCCGCGTCGACCGTGGTCAGGATGAAGAGGGCCTCGAACATGATGGCGAAGTGGTACCAGAACGCCTTCATGCCGGCTCCGCCGATGACGGAGGAGAAGATCTCCGACATCCCGAGTGCGAAGGTCGGCGCACCACCCGTACGGGACAGCAGGCTCGCCTCCTCCACGTCCTTCGCGGCCTGCGCGAGGGCGTCCGGGGTGATGGCGAAGCCGAAGTGGGTGACGGCCTCGGAGGCGGTCTGGACGGTGGTGCCGATGACCCCGGCGGGGGAGTTGACCGCGAAGAACAGGCCGGGCTCGATGATGCACGCGGCGATCA
Organism: Streptomyces sp. NPDC004667; assembly: GCF_040609475.1. Lineage (NCBI taxonomy): Bacteria > Bacillati > Actinomycetota > Actinomycetes > Kitasatosporales > Streptomycetaceae > Streptomyces > Streptomyces sp. NPDC004667. The sequence continues at coordinate 87,456 of NZ_JBEXKC010000006.1, forward strand.
CGGCCATGATCGCGACGAAGGACTCGGTGAGCATCGCGCCGTAGCCGATGACCCGGACCTGGGTCTCCTTCTGGATCATCTTCGGGGTGGTGCCGGAGGCGACCAGCGAGTGGAAGCCGGACAGCGCTCCGCAGGCGATGGTGATGAAGACGAAGGGGAACATCGAGCCGGCGAAGACCGGGCCGTCCCCGCGGGTGGCGAAGTCGGTGACCGCGGGCATCTTCAGCGTCGGCATCGCGACGACCACGCCGACCGCCATCAGCGCGATCGTGCCCACCTTCATGAAGGTGGACAGGTAGTCGCGCGGCGCGAGCAGCAGCCACACGGGCAGCACCGAGGCGATGAAGCCGTAGACGATCATCCAGATGACCAGGGTCTCCTTCTCCAGGGTGAAGAACTCCGCCCAGGAGGACTCGGCGACCCAGCCGCCCGCGACGATGGCGAGGAGCAGCAGCGCCACGCCGATGACGGAGACCTCGGTGACCCGGCCCGGCCGCAGGACGCGCAGGTAGACGCCCATGAAGAGGGCGATCGGGATGGTCATGCCGATGGAGAAGACGCCCCACGGCGAATGCGCCAGGGCGTTGACGATGACGAGCGCGAGCACCGCCAGCAGGATGATCATGATGGCGAAGACGGCGAGGAGGGCGGCGGCTCCGCCGACCGGGCCGATCTCGTCCCGGGCCATCTGGCCGAGCGAACGGCCGTCGCGCCGCGTGGAGAAGAACAGCGTCACCATGTCCTGCACGCCGCCGGCGAAGATGACGCCCGCGACGATCCAGATCGTGCCGGGCAGGTAGCCCATCTGTGCGGCGAGCACCGGGCCGACCAGCGGGCCCGCGCCGGCGACGGCGGCGAAGTGGTGGCCGAAGAGCACGCGCCGGTCGGTGGGGTGGAAGTCGACACCGTTGTCGAGGCGTTCGGCCGGAGTGGCCCGGGTCCTGTCCACCTTCAGCACGCGGTGCGCGATGAACCGCGCGTAGAAGCGGTAGGCGATGGCGTACGAGCCCAGTGCGGCGGCGAGCAGCCAGGCGGCCGAGATCTCCTCACCCCGGGAGAGCGCCAGCACGCCCCAGCCGACGGCTCCCACGAGGGCCACGCCCAGCCAGGTGGCCAGGGACCGGGGGGAGAGCCTTCCCATCGGAGGGGGCGAGCCCGGCCCGCCGCCGGGGCTCGCCGCGCCCTTCGGGTTCGGAGCCCGATCTGTCCGTGTTGCTTCCGGTTCCGCCATGATCCTCGTCCCCTCGTTGATCATCTGCCGAGCGCAGGGAATCTACGGGGACCCGACCGCTGGACGTAAGTCCCCGTCCGTATAGCGGTACGAGGTTCCACCGGAGGCCGAACGGGAGTCAACCGTCTTCTACACGGCGGGTCGCTGAAGGCGGGCCACGAACTTGTAACGGTCGCCGCGGTACACCGATCGCACCCATTCGACCGGTTCGCCGTCGGCGTCCAGCGAATGGCGGGAGAGCATCAGCATCGGCAGGCCGACGTCGGTGCCGAGCAGTCCGGCCTCGCGCGGGGTGGCGAGCGAGGTCTCGATGGTCTCCTCGGCCTCCGCGAGCCGTACGTCGTACACCTCGGCGAGCGCGGTGTAGAGGGAGGTGTACTTGGCCAGCGAACGGCGCAGCGCGGGGAAGCGCTTGGCCGAAAGGTGCGTGGTCTCGATGGCCATCGGTTCGCCGCTCGCCAGGCGCAGCCGCTCGATGCGCAGGACCCGGCCGCCGGTGGCGATCTTGAGGAGTCCGGCGAGGGTGTCGTCCGCGGTCACGTAGCCGATGTCCAGCAGCTGGGAGGTCGGCTCCAGCCCCTGGGCCCGCATGTCCTCCGTGTAGGAGGAGAGTTGGAGCGGCTGCGAGACCTTCGGCTTCGCCACGAAGGTGCCCTTGCCCTGGATGCGCTCCAGCCGGCCCTCGACCACGAGCTCCTGCAGGGCCTGCCGGACGGTGGTCCGGGAGGTGTCGAACTCGGCCGCGAGCGTGCGCTCGGGCGGCACGGGGGTGCCGGGCGGCAGCGTCTCGGTCATGTCGAGCAAGTGCCGCTTGAGTCGGTAGTACTTGGGCACACGCGCCGTGCGAGTGGCCGCCCCGCCTTCCGGCTCCGTGGTCGCCCCTTCGGTGGCCATCGCCGCCCGCCTTCCCGACTCCAGTTTCGCTGCCGTCACCGGCTCCTCCGATATGTGCGGTCACATGGTGACACGGGTGGGAGGACAGGCCTCCTTCCTCCCCCAGGTGTCGGTCCGGTAACGGACCGAGCACCCGCTCATTAGACCCTTGACACCCCTAAAGGTCTAGGCCAAGCTCCGGTTACTGGTCTACACCAATATGGATCGGATCCCGGCCCCACGGGCAGTACTTGGTACGTACGTCACCGCGGCGGGCGAGGGAAGTTGCAGGCAGCATCCCTGAGGAGGGTGGCGTGAAGCGCAAGCTCATTGCGGCGGTCGGTGTCGTGGGCATGATGGTCGGTGTCGCGGCGTGCGGCAACGGTGGCGACGACAAGCCGAAGGCCGACGCGTCGGGTGGCGCCAAGGAGATCACCGTCTGGGTGATGGACGGCTCCGCACCGAAGGCCTGGCTCGAAGAGGTCAACAAGCAGTTCTCGGCCAAGCACCCCGGTGTGACGGTGAAGGTCGAGGAGCAGAAGTGGACCGGCATCCAGGAGAAGGTCACCACCGCCCTCTCCGAGAACACCCCGCCGGACGTCCTCGAGCTCGGCAACACCCAGACCGTCGGCTACGCGGTCACCGGCGGCCTCGCCGACCTGTCCGGCGACAAGTCCAAGCTCGGCGCCGACGCCTGGTCGAAGGGCATGCTGTCCTCCGCCGAGGTCGACGGCAAGCTCTACGCCGCCCCCTGGTACGCCGCCAACCGCGTCGTCATCTACGACAAGAAGGCCTACGAGAAGGCCGGCATCACCGCCCCCAAGACCCGTGACGAGTGGGTCGCCGGTCTGGAGAAGCTGAAGGCCTCCGACCCGGCCGCCCAGCCGATCTACCTGCCCGGCCAGAGCTGGTACATCCTCGCCGGCTTCGTCTGGGACGAGGGCGGCGACCTCGCCGTCAAGGACGGCGGCAAGTGGAAGGGTCAGCTGAGCACCCCGCAGGCCGCCTCCGCGATGGACTTCTACAAGAAGCTCCAGTCCTACTCCACCGCCCCCAAGGACAAGGACGAGGCCACCCCGCAGCAGTCCACCGACATCGTCCCCAAGGGCGGCGTCTCGTCCTGGATCGGTCTCGGCTGGGAGGCCCAGGGCGCGCTGAAGGCCCTGAAGGACGCCGGCAAGGAAGGCGACTTCGGCTACTTCCCGATCCCGGGCAAGACCGCCGACAAGCCGGGCTCCGTCTTCCTCGGCGGCTCGAACCTCGCCGTGGCCGAGCGCTCCAAGAACAAGGAGCTCGCCAAGGAGTGGCTCGCCCTCGCCGCCGGCAAGGAGCAGATGACCAAGTACGCCGCCGCCACCGAGGGCGCCCTGCTCCCGAACCAGGCCGCCGCCAACTTCGCCGCCGCCCCCGGCTCCTTCGCGGAGTCCATGGCCAAGGCCGCCCTCTCCGGCAAGATCACCCCGGTCACGGCCGGCTGGGCGAACGTCGAGACCGAGCCGAACCCCATCAAGGAGTTCATGACCAAGGTCCTGAAGGGTGAGGACGCCGCCAAGGCGGGTGCGGACGCGGACAAGGAAATCGCGAACCGCATCAACAAGTAGGACCGCCCCGCAGCACCAGCAGCACCCGCAGCACCCAGCAGTGTGATCGCACCGGGGGGTGCGGCAGGCGCCCCGCAGCGCCTGCCGCGCCCCCGGTCGCGCATTTGACTCCACAGTCAACCGCGAGGAAGCCCAGACATGACCGTGCACTCCCAGGGAGCGGCGACCAGCGCTCCACAGGACGCACCACCGAAGTCCGCCGGCCTGCCGCCGAAGGCGCCCGCCGCCCCGGCCGGCCCCAGTCAACCGTCTCCTCGCGGGGGCAGAAAGCAGCTCCCCACGGGGTGGCTGCCGTACCTGCTGATCGCACCGGCGGTGCTCAGCCTCGCGGTGCTGCTCGTGTACCCGCTGATCAAGAACGTGATCCTGTCCTTCCAGGACATCAACAAGATCGAGTTCATCCAGCGCAAGTACCCCTCCGCGGGCTTCGACAACTACACCCAGCTGCTGGGCGACTCGAACTTCTGGACCGTCGTCCTGCGCAGCTTCGGCTTCACCCTCGCCAACGTCGTCCTGATCATGGCGATCGGCAGCCTCATAGGCCTCCTGCTGAACAAGCTCGGCAAGAAGATGCGCCTGGTCCTGTCGATGGCCCTGGTGATGGCCTGGGCCATGCCGATCGTCGCCTCCGTGCAGGTCTTCTACTGGCTGTTCGACGAGCAGTTCGGCGTGATGAACTGGGTGATGCGCACCGCCGGCTTCTCCGGCTACGAGCAGCACAACTGGTTCGAGACCGGCCTGTCCACCCTGACGATCGTCACCGTCCTCGTGGTCTGGGGCTCCATCCCCTTCGTCGCCCTCAACATGTACGCCGCGCTGACCACCGTCGGCGCCGAACTGTACGAGGCCGCCCGCATGGACGGCGCCAACGGCTGGCAGACCTTCTGGAAGGTCGTCTTCCCGCAGCTCAAGCCCTTCTTCCTGATCACCACCTTCCTCGAGGTGATCTGGGTCTTCAAGGCCTTCACCCAGGTCTACGCGATGAACAAGGGCGGCCCCGACCGCGCCTCCGAGATCCTCCCGGTCTTCGCCTTCGTCGAGGGCCAGAGCCAGTCCCACTACGGTCTCGCCGCCGCGATCTCCGTCCTGACGATCCTGATCCTGATCGTCATCATGTCCTTCTACTTCCGCCTGATCCTGAAGCAGGAGGAGGAGCAGTGAGCACCACCACCGCCCCGAAGCCGGCCCAGACCACCCCGTCCGCACGGCCCGCCCAGCGGCTGCGCACCCGCGGGCCGCTGCGCCCCGCGACCGTCGCCAAGAACCTCGGCGCCCTGCTGCTGGCCCTGCTCTTCCTCTTCCCGGTCTACTGGATGTTCTCCTCGGCACTGAAGCCGTCGAGCGAGATCCTCACCAAGGACCCGGTGTTCGTCTTCACCCCGACGACGGAGAACTTCGAGAAGGCCACCGGGGTCGACAACTTCTGGACGTACGTGACGAACAGTCTCGTCGTCACCGTCAGCGCGGTCCTGCTGGCCCTGCTCGTCGCCCTCGCCGCGAGCTTCGCGATCGCCCGCATGAGGTTCCGCGGCCGCAAGGGCATGGTCCTGGCCGTGATGATGGCGCAGATGGCCCCCTGGGAGGTCATGGTCATCGCGATGTACATGATCCTGCGTGACGCCGAGATGCTGAACAGCCTCCCGATGCTCACCGCGATCTACTTCGTGATGGTCCTCCCCTTCACCATCTGGACCCTGCGCGGCTTCATCGCCGCCGTCCCGGTGAGCCTGGAGGAAGCCGCCCAGATCGACGGCTGCACCCGCGGCCAGGCCTTCCGCAAGGTGATCTTCCCGCTGCTGGCCCCCGGCCTGATGTCCACCTCGCTCTTCGGCTTCATCACCGCCTGGAACGAGTTCGCGATGGTCCTGATCCTGAACAAGGACAAGACCGCGCAGACCCTGCCCCTGTGGCTGACCCAGTTCAAGACCGCCTTCGGCAACGACTGGGGCGCCACCATGGCCGCGTCCTCGCTGTTCGCCGTCCCGGTCCTGCTGATCTTCATCTTCCTCCAGCGCAAGGCCGTCGGCGGCATGACCGCCGGCGCCGTGAAGGGATAACGGCCCATGACTGTCCTTGCGCACCGAACGGACACCCTCACCCGCGACGCCCTCGCCGTCCTCCAGCCCGGCTTCGAGGGCACCACCGCCCCCGCCTGGGTGCTGCGGCGGGTCGGCGAAGGCCTCACCGCCGTGGGCCTCTTCGGCCGCAACATCGCCTCCGCGGAGCAGCTCGCCGCCCTGACCGCGCAACTGCGCGCCGAACGGGACGACGTCCTCGTCGCCATCGACGAGGAGGGCGGGGACGTCACCCGCCTGGAGGTCCGCGGCGGCTCCTCCTTCCCCGGCAACCTGGCCCTCGGCGCCGTCGACGACACCGCCCTGACCCGCGAGGTCGCCCGGGAACTGGGCCGCCGCCTCGCCGAGTGCGGGGTCAACCTCAACTGGGCGCCGTCCGCGGACGTCAACTCCAACCCCGACAACCCCGTCATCGGCGTCCGCTCCTTCGGCGCCGACACCGCTCTGGTGGCCCGGCACACCGCCGCCTACGTCGAGGGGCTCCAGGACTCCGGGGTCGCCGCCTGCACCAAGCACTTCCCGGGCCACGGCGACACCAACGTCGACTCCCACCACGCCATGCCCCGCATCGACGTGGACCTGGACACCCTCCAGGTCCGCGAACTGGTCCCGTTCAAGGCGGCCATCGAGGCCGGCACCAGGGCCGTGATGAGCGCGCACATCCTGGTGCCCGCCCTCGACCCGACCCGCCCGGCCACGCTCAGCCCGCAGATCCTGACCGGTCTGCTGCGCAAGGAGCTCGGCTACGAGGGCCTCATCGTCACCGACGGCATGGAGATGAACGCCATCGCCGGTACGTACGGCATCGAGCGCGGCTCGGTGCTGGCCATCGCCGCCGGCGCCGACGCGATCTGCGTCGGCGGGGGACTGGCCGACGAGGCGACCGTCCTGAGCCTGCGGGACGCCCTCGTGGCCGCCGTACGCGAGGGCACGCTGCCGGAGGAGCGGCTCGCCGACGCCGCCGCCCGGGTGCGCGCCCTCGCCGAATGGACCCGCCGGGCCCGGCCGGACGCGCGACCGGAGGGGAGCCGCGCGTCCGGCATCGGCCTGACGGCGGCCCGCCGCGCGGTGGTCGTCTCGGGCGCCCCGGCCACCGTGTCCGCCCCCTACGTGGCCACGCTCGCGCCCGTCGCGAACATCGCGGTCGGCGACGAGACCCCGTGGGGGGTGGCCGCGGAGCTGGCCGAGCTGGTTCCGGGCACCGGGTCGGGCGTCTACCCCGAGGGCAGCGCCGCCGGGGACGTCCTGGCCGCGGCGGGGTCCCGTACGGTCGTCGCCGTGGTGCGCGACGCGCACCGGCACCCCTGGATGACCGAGGTGCTGGACGCGCTGGTCGCGGCCCGGCCGGACACGGTGGTCGTGGAGATGGGCGTACCGCTCGCCGAGCCGCGCGGGGCCCTGTACGTCGCCACGCACGGAGCCTCCCGCGTCTGCGGGCGGGCCGCCGCCGAGGTCATCGCGGGCACCCGGCGGGACTGACCCCGCCGGACGCGGCGCCGGGCACCCGTCACGGGGGTGTCCGGCGCCGCCCCGTCCGGGCACGCGGAAAGGGCCGGGCCCCCGAGGAGGGGGGCCCGGCCCTTTCCGCGTGGCGCCGGTGTTCCTACAGGCCCTGCCAGGAGGGCTTGTTGGCGAAGGTGTGGCGGAAGTAGTCGGCCAGCTTCAGCTTCGATGCGGCCGCCTCGTCCACGACGACGGTGGCGTGCCGGTGCAGCTGCAGCGCGGAGGCCGGGACCAGCGCGGACAGCGGGCCCTCGACGGTCTGCGCGACGGCATCGGCCTTGCCCTCGCCGGTGGCCAGCAGGACCAGGTGGCGAGCGTCGAGGATGGTGCCGATGCCCTGGGTGATGACGTGGTGGGGCACCTGGTCTATGTCGTCCTCGAAGAAGCGCGCGTTGTCCACGCGGGTCTGCTCCGTCAGCGTCTTGATCCGGGTGCGGGAGGCCAGGGAGGAGCAGGGCTCGTTGAAGCCGATGTGGCCGTCCGTGCCGATGCCCAGCAGCTGGAGGTCCACCCCGCCGGCGTCCGCGAGGGCCTGGTCGTAGGCCGCGCAGGCGGCCTGGACGTCGGCGGCGGAGCCGTCGGGACCCATGAAGGACCCCTCGGTCAGCCCGAGCGGCTCCACGACCTCGCGGAGCACGACGGCGCGGTAGGACTCCGGGTGCCCGGCCGGCAGGCCGACGTACTCGTCGAGCTGGCAGATCCGGGCCCCGGAGGCGTCGACCTCGCCCGCCCTGACCTTGGCGGCGAGGGCCTCGTAGATGGGCAGCGGGGTAGAGCCGGTCGCCACGCCGAGCAGGGCGTCGGGCTTGCGGCGGACCAGGGCGGCCATGGCCTCCGCGATGAGCTCGCCGCCTGCCTTGGCGTCCGGGACGATGACAACTTCCACGCGGGGCCTGCCGATCTGAGAGGGGTGCGGACACTTGTGGTATAGACCAATCTAGCAGAGCGTGCCCGCCGATGGGCGGGCTCGTGCCCCTTCCATCGTGTTCCCGATCCCCGTCCCCCGCCCGGCCGCGCGCCGGGGTCCTACAGCGCCAGCTGGAGACCGCCGGTGGCGTCCAGGTGCTGGCCCGTGACCCAGCGGGAGTCCGGCGAGGCCAGGAAGGCCACCACGTCGGCGACCTCCTGCGGGGTGCCCACCCGGCCGAAGACCGACCGCGAGGAGGCGTGCGCGCGGGCCTGCGGGTCGGCGAGCCAGGCGGCGTTGAGGTCGGTCTCGGTGATGCCCGGACCCACCGAGTTCACGGTGATCCCGCGCGGGGCGAGCGCGGCGGCCAGGGACACGGTCAGCGCGTTCACCGCGCCCTTGGCCATGATGGTGGCGAGGATCGCCGGCAGCGCGATGGCGGGGGTGCCGGTCACGTTGACGATCCGGCCCCCGTCGGTCAGCCGCTCCAGCCCGTGCTTGATCACGAAGAAGGGCGCCCGGGCGTTGAGCGCCTGGATCCGCCCGAAGGTCTCCTCGTCCGTCTCCTCGATGCCGGCGAAGGTCGCCGCCCCGGCGTTGTTCACCAGCACGTCCACCCGCTCCGTGGCCCGCGGATGGGCCCCGTACGCCGCCCAGAGCGCCTGCGCGTCCCCTGCCACCCCCAGCTCCGCCCCGATGGCGAAGGCGCGGCCCCCGGCGGCCGTGATCGCCCCGACGGTCTCCTCGGCGGCCTTCTCGTCGTGTCCGTAATGGACCGCGACCAGGGCCCCGTCGCGGGCGAGGCGCTCGGCCACCGCCCGCCCGATCCCCCTGCTGCCGCCCGTGACCAGTGCCGTCTTCCCCTCGAGCACGCCCATGACGCGCCCCCCTTCAGCATTCGCTAGTGGTCGCTACAGAACGGACCGTATCAGATGTCTAACGGCCGCTATAGAATGTGGCGCATGGTGACCGGACAACGTGGCAGGCCCCGCTCCTTCGACCGGGACGCCGCCCTCGACAAGGCCATGCTCGCCTTCTGGGAGAACGGCTACGAGGCGACGTCCATCGCCGACCTGACCAGGACCCTGGGCATCGGCGCGCCCAGCCTCTACGCCGCCTTCGGCGACAAGCGCAAGCTCTTCGACGAGGTCGTGGTCGTCTACGGCGGCCGGTACGCGGACTTCGCGGGCGTCGCCCTCGCCGAGGAGCCCACCGCCCGCGCCGCCATCGGCCGGATCCTGCGCGAGGCCGCCGAGATCTACACCGACCCGGCCCACCCGCCGGGCTGCATGGTGATCAGCGCCGCGGTCAACACCACTTCGCGGGAGGTGGCCGACGCCCTGCGCGAGCGGCGCGACGCCAACCTGGAGATGTTCGAGAGCCGGATCCGGGCCGACATCGCCACCGGCGAGCTGCCCGCCGGCACGGACGCGCGGGCGCTGGCCCGCTACGCGGGGGCCGTGCTCCAGGGGATGTCGCAGCAGTCGCGCGACGGGGCGGGCCGGGAAGAGCTGGAAGCGGTGGCGGAGCTGGCGCTGGGCGCCTGGCCGGCGTAGGGACCCGCCCGGATTTCCGCGGCCTATCGGCGGGGGAATTCCCGGGCGGCGAATTCGATCGTGCCGCACCCCTTCGGCGCGCTCACTTTCCGTCGCGCCGGCTTTCCGCAGCGTTGCTTTCCTCTGGGCCACGGTGCAGGACGGGACCCTCAGCCCGCCCGGCACCGTAGCCCGGAGTACTTACGGCCGACCGGGTGTGCGGTTCCCGACGGCCGGTGGGAGGTGCCTGCGCGGTCAGGGCAGAGCGCGCGGTTACCTCGATCCGTCCTCCTGTGCGGGGAGGGCGGAAACTTGGCACAATTGTGGACTAGACCAATCTGTTCTGTCCATCCAATGGCGGGGTCTGCAATCCCGTCACTTCATCCAACAGTACGCGGAGTGGGCCCCTCCTGGGTACTCCTGAGTATTCGCCGTGTGGAAAGTCATCCTCGTACCCGGGGTACGCTCGCCACGTGCCCTCCATGAACGACCTCGTACGCCAGCACACCGCTCTCAGTGAAACCGACCTGGAGTGGCTCCACCTGCTGGTCTCGGAGTGGCAGCTGCTCTCCGACCTCTCCTTCGCCGACCTCGTGCTCTGGGTGCCCACCCTCGACGGCTCCCGCTACGTGTCGGTCGCGCAGATGCGCCCGAACACCGGCCCCACCTCGTACCAGGACGACATGGTCGGTCACCTGGTGCCGCGCGGCCGCCGCCCGCTGCTCGACGCCGCCCTAGACGAGGGCCGCATCGTGCGCGAGGGCGACCCCGAGTGGCGCGAGGAGGTGCCGGTGCGCGTCGAGTCGATCCCCGTCCGCCGCGAGGGCCGGGTCCTCGGCGTGATCGCGCGGAACACCAACCTGCTCACTGTGCGTACACCCAGCCGGCTGGAGCTCACCTACCTCCAGTCCGCCTCCGACCTCGCGCAGATGATCGCCGCGGGCTCCTTCCCCTTCCCCGGCCAGCAGGTCGACATGGACGCCTCCCCGCGCGCCGGGGACGGCCTGATGCGGCTCGACGCCGAGGGCGTGGTGACGTACGCGTCCCCCAACGCGCTCTCCGCCTACCACCGCCTGGGCCTCGCCTCCGACCTGGTCGGCCAGCACCTGGGCACCACCACCGCCGAACTCGCCCCCACCCGGGGCCCGGTGGACGAGGCCATCGTCAAACTGGCCAGCGGCTGGGCTCCCCGGGAGACCGAAGTCGAGGGCAACGGCGGGGTCATCCAGCTGCGCGCCATCCCGCTGAAGCCCAAGGGGACCCGGATCGGCTCCCTCGTGCTCTGCCGCGACGTCACCGAACTGCGCCGTCGCGAACGCGAACTGATCACCAAGGACGCCACCATCCGGGAGATCCACCACCGGGTGAAGAACAACCTCCAGACCGTGGCCGCGCTCTTGCGCCTCCAGGCCCGCCGGATGGATTCGGAGAACGGCCGGGAGGCGCTGAACGAGGCGGTGCGCCGCGTCGGTTCGATCGCGATCGTGCACGAGACGCTGTCTCAGAACCTCGACGAGCGCGTCGAGTTCGACGAGATCGCCGACCGCGTGATCGCGATGGTCGCCGAGATCTCGCCCGGAAAGGTGCGCTGCCGGCGCATCGGCCGCTTCGGGATCCTGGACGCGGAGGTCGCCACTCCACTGTCGATGGTGCTGACCGAGATCCTCCAGAACGCCCTGGAGCACGCCTTCACCCAGGGGGAGGGCGGCACGGTCGAGGTGTCCGCGACCCGCTCCGGAACCGGCCGCGCCGACGCCCGGTTGCTGATCACGGTGCTCGACGACGGGTGCGGTCTGCCCGAGGGCTTCGACCCGCAGCGGGCCGGCAACCTCGGGCTGCAGATCGTACGCACCCTCGTGGAGGGGGAGCTCGGCGGCACCTTCGACATGCTCAGGGCCGAGCCGCGCGGCACCAAGGTCGTCCTCGACGTGCCGGCGAGCCCGCAGAAGTAGCCCGCTGCGGGAACCGGGATCCCGTCACGCAACGTGACGGGAACAGCACTGAGCCCCGGACCGAATGGTTCCCGGTCCGGGGCTCAAGAGCACGTTGCTGAGCGCTTGTCTGGTACTACGCGCTGCGCGTCGAGGCTCGAAAAGTCGATGTCAGGCGGTGGCGTTACGCGCCCGGTTGCGAGCGGCGCGGCGCTTCATGGCGCGGCGCTCGTCCTCGCTGAGGCCACCCCAGACGCCGGAGTCCTGACCGGACTCGAGCGCCCACTGCAGGCACTGCTCCATGACGGGGCAACGGCGGCAGACGGCCTTGGCTTCCTCGATCTGCAGCAGCGCAGGACCGGTGTTGCCGATGGGGAAGAAGAGCTCGGGGTCTTCCTCGCGGCAAACGGCGTTGTGACGCCAGTCCATGGCTGCTCCATCTCCTTGTATTGCGGGCAGGTTGCTTGTGAATGTGAACGCTTTCACGAATCCCCCCGTGAGGGAAGGGCCGACCGCCAGGTGACTGGTGGGGTCCGAGGATTCGTGGAGGGGTTCTGGCGTTCTGTGTGGGTGCCGGGTTCTGCGGGCTGTCCCGATCGCCATGTAGAGATTCGCAAACCTCGGACGGGGATACAACCCCTTCCGGAAAGTTTTTTTGGATTCGTCGGTGTCTACTAGGTCACAGCCCTAGTTCCTGGGGGTGGACCGGCGTGTAAACGTTCGAGTGGAAGGACTTTTGGCCCTTCCACTCACACAATCACACGCAGTGCACGGCGTACGCCTGTGAACCGAACGCTGGTGCGCAGTCCGAGGTGGTCCCCGTCCATCTGGAACGGGAGGGGAACCTTCGAATGCAAGGTGAAGTCGGTCAGATCGTGCAGAGACACCGCATGCTTGCCGTGCGGACCGCGCTCAGGAGTCGAGGTCAGGAGCTGCGTGGCGTACCTGGCGACGGCCGGAGTTGACAAACGGTCGAGGGCCAATACGTCAAGCGCAGTATCGAACGACGCCTCCGGAGAGGCGTAAAGCGGACGATTGCCCAGATACGTCCAGGGCGAGGTGTTGCAGACTATCGACAGCACCAGATCCGTCACCGGATCCGCGCCGGGCTGCTCCAGAGTGATCGTCCCGCGCCGGCGGTTCGGTTCTTCCCAGAACTGGCGCATGAGCTGTCGCACGTACAGGGCGTGCGTCGAACGCTTGCCGCGTTCGCGCTGCTGCTCGACCCGCCCCACCACGCCCGCGTCGAAGCCGAAGCCCGCACAGAACGTGAACCAGCGCGCCGGGACCGACTCGTCCTCCGTCCCGGGGGCGCCGGCGGCCAGCCCCAGCCCCACCGTCCGCTCGCGCCGCTCCCGCAGCGCGTCCAGCAGGGCGCCGGTCGCCTCCACCGCATCGTTGGGCAGCCCGAGCGCGCGGGCGAAGACGTTCGTCGAACCGCCGGGGACCACCGCCAGCCGCGGCAGCCGCTCGGGATCGGGGCCCTCGTGCAGCAGTCCGTTGACGACCTCGTTCACGGTGCCGTCGCCGCCCAGTGCCACCACGAGGTCCACCCCCTCGTGCGCGGCCTTGCGGCCCAGGTCGCGGGCGTGCCCCCGGTACTCGGTGGTCACCGCCTCCAGCTTCATCTCGCTGGCGAGCGCATGGGTCAGGACGTCGCGCGTGCGCGCACTGGTGGTCGTCGCTGCTGGGTTGGCCACGAGAAGTGCACGCATGAGCGCCAGCCTACCCACCCCGTCATATGCGCCCCCTACCGACCGTACCGTCAGCGCCCCGCGGCCCGCGGCTACCCTGCTGGAGTGAGCAAAAAGCCGAGCCCCCGCACCCCCGCCGCCCCCACCCCCGTCGCCGCCGACGGAGCGGAGCCCGCGGCCCTGCCCGGCCGGCTGACCGGCGCCGCGGCGCTCACCGCGCTGGAGGGTCTGGCCCTGGCCGGACTCGGCCTCTACATGCTGTTCGTCGGCATCGCCGGCCACCCCGACTCCCCGCAGCAGGCGGAGACCGGGGGGATCACCCTGCTCGGGCTCGCCGCCCTACCGCTGATCGCGGCGCGCGGGCTGCGCCTGGGCCGCCGCTGGAGCCGCGGCCCGGCGCTGATCACCCAGCTGATGGCGATGCCGGTGGCCTGGACCCTGTGGAACACCGGCGGCGCGATGCGGATCGCCGCCGTCGCCCTGGCCCTGGCCGCGGTGGCCGTCGTGGTCCTCCTCGTGAACCCGACGGCGACCCGGGCGCTCGGAATCGGGCCCGGAGACCAGGCCCGATAGTCCGTCCCGCGCACCGCTCCCCGGCTACCCCTCGACGGCTACTCCTCGACCAGGAGCTTCTCGCGGAGCTGGGCCAGCGTGCGGGCCAGCAGCCGGGAGACGTGCATCTGGGAGATGCCGACCTCCTGCGCGATCTGCGACTGGGTCATGTTGCCGAAGAACCGCAGCAGCAGGATCCGCTTCTCCCGCGGCGGAAGCCCCTCCAGCAGCGGCTTGAGGGACTCGCGGTACTCGACGCCCTCCAGCGCCTCGTCCTCCGAACCCAGCGTGTCCGCGACCGCCGGCGACTCGTCGTCGGTGTCCGGCACGTCCAGGGAGAGCGTGCTGTAGGCATTGGCCGATTCCAGCCCCTCCAGCACCTCCTCCTCGGAGATCCCCAGCCGCTCCGCCAGTTCGTGCACGGTGGGGGAGCGGCCGTGCTGCTGGGACAGTTCCGCCGTGGCCGTGGTCAGTGAGAGCCGCAGCTCCTGCAGGCGCCGGGGCACCCGTACCGCCCAGCCCTTGTCACGGAAGTGCCGCTTGATCTCGCCGACCACGGTGGGCGTGGCGTACGTCGAGAACTCGACGCCCCGGTCCGGGTCGAACCGGTCCACCGACTTGATCAGGCCGATGGTGGCGACCTGGGTCAGATCGTCCAGCGGCTCGCCGCGGTTGCGGAACCGCCGCGCCAGGTGCTCCACCAGCGGCAGGTGCATCCGCACCAGCCGGTTGCGCAGCTCCGCCCGCTCCGGTGACCCCTCGGGCAGCTCGCGCAGCTCGAAGAACAGGGCCCGCGCACCGCTGCGGTCCCGCGGATCCGGCAGCGCGGGGGACGCGCCCGGGGCGGCCGGGGCCGTGGCGGCGGCCGCCGGTGGCCGTGATGGTTGTGGTTCCTCGTTCTGGTTCTCGCTCATAGGGCCCGCCCGTCGCTCCGCCGAGTCCAAAAAGCCGTCTTCCGCATCCGCGTCAGCCGGGTGCGGCCGGGCGTGCTGCTGTTCGGGGATGCCCCCGTCGACCTCGTGCCGTACCCGGGGCCGATCCCCGCCCCGCACCGGGATCTCCCCGCCGCTCACACCGGGCCTGGCCCCGCGCCGCGCTGTTTGTAGAGGCTGATGCTCACTGTCCGGTTCTCCTCGACCGTGGCCTCGACCTTGCCGGCCAGGGCCGACAGGACCGTCCACGCGAACGTGTCGCGCTCCGGTGCGCGCCCGTCGGTGGTCGGTGCCGAGACGGTCACTTCCAGCGAATCGTCGATCAGCCGGAAGACGCAGCTGAGGACGGAGCCGGGCACGGCCTGCTGGAGCAGGATCGCGCAGGCCTCGTCCACGGCGATGCGGAGGTCCTCGATCTCGTCGAGGGTGAAGTCCAAACGTGCCGCGAGACCGGCCGTGGCCGTTCGCAGCACCGACAGGTAGGCACCCGCAGCCGGCAGCCGGACTTCCACGAAGTCCTGGGTCCCGGGCTCGCCTGCGATCTGGGACACCCTCACCTCCAAGGTGGTACGAGCTCTGTTCGCCGGTGACGCTACCGCGATCCGGACGATCGTGTCGCGGCACCCCTCATGGCGCCCGTTTTGGAACGCCAGGGCCGACCCCGCTCCTGTCCGGTGACTGATGGTAAGCCCACGGGTACGCACAGTGGCTAGGGGTCTGCGGGCCCAAATAAGGGGAACCGGCGGAGGGTTGACCTACCCCGCTTCAGACGATCGAACCGTCGACAAAACACCACCGCCAGCTCTCGCCCGGCTCGAAGCTGCGCATGACGGGATGACCGGTCTCCGTGTGGTGCCCGGTGGCGTGCCGGTACGGGGAGGAATCGCAGCACCCCACGTGCCCGCACACCAGACACATCCGCAGCTGCACGGGGTGACTCCCGAGCACCTCACATTCGGGACAGGTCGGTGCATGCGGGACGGGCTCGGGGCGCGGCAGTTCGGCAACGTGGGTGCACTCGCTCATGATGGCCAGCGTACGGGTGGGGCGACGAGTGGGGATGTAACCGCATGGAGGTATTGCCGCTGGTGGCGCTGGTGGCGGGGAGCGCCGCCGTGGCGGGTCTGGCACGCAGGACGCCGGTGCCCGCGCCACTGCTGCTGGTCGCCGTCGGGCTGGTCGCCGCGTACGTGCCGGGACTGCCCGCGTACACGCTCGATCCGCACATCGTGCTGCCGCTGCTGCTCCCGCCGCTGCTGCACACGGCCGCGGTGGACAGCTCGTACCTGGACCTGCGGGCCAACGCGCGGCCGATCGCGCTGCTGTCGGTGGGGTACGTGCTCTTCGCGACGCTGGCGGTCGGCTGGGTGACGTACATGGTGGTGCCGGGGCTGACGCCGCCGGTGGCGCTGGTGCTGGGCGCGGTGATCGCACCGCCGGACGCGGTCGCGGCGACGGCGATCGCCCGCAGGCTCGGGCTGCCGAACCGGATCACGACCATCCTCCAGGGGGAGTCCCTGGTCAACGACGCCACCGCCATCACCGCCTACAAGGTGGCGCTCGCCGCGGCGGTCGGGGTCGGGGCGGGCTGGGCCGGCGGGATCGCGGAGTTCCTGCTGGCGTCGGTGGGCGGGGTCGGCGTCGGCCTGCTGCTGATGGTGCCGATCCACCAGCTGCGCACCCGGCTGAAGGAGCCGCTGCTGCAGAACACCCTGTCGCTGCTGATCCCCTTCGTGGCGTACGCGGCGGCCGAACGGGTGCACGCCTCGGGCGTGCTGGCGGTGGTGGTGGTCGCGCTGTACCTGGGCCACCGCAACTGGCAGGTCGACTTCGCGACCCGGCTCCAGGAGGAGGCGGTGTGGAAGGTCGTCGCCTTCGTGCTGGAGTCGGTGGTCTTCGCGCTGATCGGGCTCCAGCTGCCGGTGGTCCTCAAGGGGCTCGGCGAGTACGAGGGCGCGGCCGCCTTCGGGTACGCGCTGGTGGTGTTCCTGGCGGTGGTGGCCGCACGGTACCTGTGGGTGTTCCCGGCGACCTTCGTGCCGCGGTGGGTGTCGGAGCGGATCCGGCTGCGCGAGCCGGACACCGACTGGAAGGCGCCGGTGATCGTGGGATGGGCCGGCATGCGCGGGGTGGTGTCCCTCGCGATCGCCTTCTCGGTGCCGATGGGCGTGCCGCACCGGAACCTGATCCTCTTCCTGACCTTCACCACGGTCATCGGGACGCTGGTGGTGCAGGGGCTCACCCTGCCCCCGCTGATCCGGATGCTGAAGCTGCCGCCGAAGGACCGGCAGGCGGAGACCCTCGCGGAGGCACAGGCGCAGAGCGAGGCCTCGCGGGCGGCGGAGGAACGGCTGGTGGAGCTGCTGGAGTCCCCGGCGAACAACAGCCTGCCGCCGCCGCTGGTGGACCGGCTGCGGACGGTGCTGGAGCGGCGGCGCAACGCGGTGTGGGAGCGGCTGGGCGAGGTCAACCCGCTGACGGGGGAGTCCGCGGACGACGTCTACCGGCGGCTCGCGCGGGAGATGATCGCGGCCGAGCGGGAGGTGTTCGTGTCCCTGCGGGACCGGCGCCGGATCGACGACGAGATGCTGCGGGGGCTGCTGCGCAGGCTGGACCTGGAGGAGGCGGCGGCTTACCGGGAGGAGACGTAGCCGTTGCCCTGGCCGGGCCTTTGCCATGGTCGGGCGGGGTCGGGGGTGGCCGGGGTCGGTGCCGGGGCGGGGTGTCGTCCGGGACTGCATGATTCATGGCGCCCTGTCCGAGCCTCCAGCCGTACTGGGCACCGCGCGCCAACACATCACGTTTTACGTCCCGGCCGACACCCCACCCCGTCCCCGCCCCCGGCTACGGGCGGCCGGTGATGACCGCCGTCAGGGTGGTGCCGGAAGGGAAGGCGCCCTCGCGGGTGAGGGTGGTGAGGGCCCAGAGGAGCTTCGCCACGTAGATCCGTTCGACGGGGAAGGCGTGGCGGGACTCGAAGTCTGCGGCGAACGCCTCCAGGGGCTCCGGGATCCGGGCGTAGCCGCCGTGGTCGAAGCCCTCGGCCAGGGTCCAGTCGCCGGCCGGGGCGCCGAAGGCCTCGTGCTGGAGGGAACGTATCTCCGGGGCGAGGAAGCCGCCTGCCAGGACGGGTACGCCCAAGGCCCGCTGGTCCGGGTCCAGGCCCGCGGCCAGTCCGGCCAGGGTGCCGCCCGTACCGCAGGCCACCGCCACGACGTCGCAGGCGCCGCGCAGCTCGCGGCCCAGTTCGGCGCACCCGCGCAGGGCGAGCGCGTTGCTGCCGCCCTCGGGGACCACGTACGCGTCCGAGGCCCCGGCCGACTCCAGCAGCCGTCGCAGGGTCTGCGGTTCGGCCTTGCGGCGGTAGTCGGCGCGGGTCGTGAAGTGCAGCCGCATGCCGTCCGCCGCGCAGCGGGCGAGGGAGTCGTTCAGCGGCCGGCCGGCGAGTTCGTCCCCGCGGACGATGCCGACCGTCCCCAGCCCGAGCAGCCGGCCGGCCGCGGCGGTGGCCCGCAGGTGGTTGGAGTAGGCCCCGCCGAAGGTGACGAGCCGGCCGTGCCCGGCCTCCAGGGCCGCCCGCAGGTTGGGCACGAGCTTGCGCCACTTGTTGCCGGGCAGCTCGGGGTGGACGAGGTCGTCCCGCTTGAGGAGGAGCCGGACCCCGTGCGCGGCGAAGCGGTCGTCGTCGGCCTCGACGAGCGGGGACGGCGGCCGGGGGAGCAGCTCGGGGTGGGTCACCCGTCCATTGTGGGGTCAGGGCAGCCGGAGGGTGAGGTAGGGGACGGTGGCTCCGGGCAGGAGGTAGCGCTCGGTTTCGGTGAAGCCGTGGGTGAGGGCGAAGTGCAGGCCGTCCTGGTTGGACTCCAGGACGATCGTCTCCACGGCGGCCGGGGAGAGGGCGCGGGCCCGCTCCAGGACGTGGGTGTAGAAGGCGGTGCCCAGGCCCCGGCGGCGGTGGGCGGGGAGGATCCGGGCGATCACGGTGGCCGTGTGGTCGTTGTCGGGCGTGGGCGGGCGCAGGGTCGCGCAGCCGACGAGCGTGTCGCCGAGGTGGGCGACGTCCAGGCGGTTGCGCACGGCGCGTTCGCGGACCTCGGCGAGGGTGAGGGCGTCCGGGGGGACGATCAGGTTGTGGACGTCGTGCCAGTCGCGGACGGCCTGTTCGTCGTCGGCGGCCACGGGGAGGATGCGGAGGTCGGTGGACATGGGTGCAGGGGATCCCGGCGGCGGCCGGGGGGTCAACCGGTTTTGATCACTTGAGGCGTTCGGCCACGCGGGCGCGCATCGCGTCCATGGTGAACCCCTTGGGGTCGATCTTCCCGGGCTGCCATTCGAGGTGGCCCAGTACGGAGCGGGAACCCCAGCCGTGGACCCGGCAGACGGCCGCCGCCGCGCGGGCGATGGCGTCGAGCTGGACGGCCGGCCAGGGGTCCTCGCCGTCGCCGAGGTTCACGCACTCGAAGCCGTAGAAGTGGCGGTTGCCGTCGGTGTCGGCCTGGTGGTCCGGGGGGAGCCGCCGTTCGGCGATCACGGCCGCCAGGACGTCGGAATCGCCGGCTCCGGCGTGGTTGGCGCGGCCGTAGCCGACCAGGTGGACGCGGCCGTCCTTGCCGATGACCCCGTGGCAGAGGGGGCCGGGCAGGTCGGAGTCGCCGTCGCGGCAGAGTTCCACGCTGTAGGCGGTGCCCCGGGTGACGGTGTGGTGGATCATCACCCCGTTCACCGGCCCCCAGGGGCCCTTGTGGTTGCGGTTGTGGGTGCGCCAGGCGCCGACCTGGACGACGGTGAGGCCCTCGGCGCGCAGGGCGCCGAGGAACCGGTCCGCGGACATGGGTACGGACATGGCCGCCTCCTTGTGTGGCGGTGCACGACGGACACCCTGTGTGTTCGTCTCGTCACCTACCGGTTTAGTGGAGGCGGCCGTTCCGCCGCTAGGGCGTTCGTACGCTGTGCGATCCGATCCGGACAGCGGACATCAGGCCGAGGCGAGCCAGAGGTCCGGGCCGAAGACCTCGTAGTGGATGTCCGAGGCGGGCACCCCCTTCGCGATCAGCTGCGCGCGCACCGACCGCATGAAGGGGAGCGGGCCGCACAGGTACGCCTGGGTGCCGGGGGCGACCGGTACGGACTGCAGGTCCACCAGCCCGGTGGCGTCGCCCGGTTCGGCGTCGGCCTCGTACCAGAAGCGGGCCGAGGCGTCGGGGAGCTTGTGGGTCAGGGAGCGGTGGTCGGAGCGGAGCGCGTGGTCGGACGGGGTGCGGTCGGCGTGCAGGACGGTGACGGGCGCGGCGTGCCCGGTGTCGGCGAGGTGTTCCAGCATCGACAGCATCGGGGTGCAGCCGATGCCGGCCGAGGCCAGCAGTACCGGCGCGGCGGAGTCCCGCAGGACCAGGTCGCCGTACGGGGCCGAGACGCGCAGGGTGTCGCCGGTGCGGACCCGGGCGTGCAGGTGGTTCGACACCTCGCCGTCGGGGCCGCCGGCGGCCGGGCCGTGGACCCGCTTGACGGTGATCGAGCGGACCGGCGAGCCGGGGGAGCAGGTGAGGCTGTACTGGCGGATCTGGTGCGCGCCGTCGGGGAGTTCGACCTGGACGGAGACGTACTGGCCGGGCCGGAAGGAGGGGGCGGGCGCGCCGTCGGCGGGGGTGAGGCGGAAGGTGGTGCAGTCCGCCGTCTCCTCGACGCGGGCGGCCACGGTCCACTCCCGCCAGACGTCGCCGGCGATGACCCGCTGCTCGGCGTAGAGCCGTTCCTCGATGGCGATGAGGGCGTTCGCCATCAGCCAGTAGACCTCGTCCCAGGCCTCGGCGACCTCGGGGGTGACGGCGTCACCGAGGACCTCGGCGATGGCCTCGAAGAGGTGCCGGTGGACGACGGGGTACTGCTCGCGGGTGACGCCGAGGGAGGCGTGCTTGTGCGCGATGCGGTTCAGCATCACGTCGGGGCGGGTGTCCGGGTGCGCCAGGAGGTGGGTCGCGAAGGCCGCGACCGAACCGGCGAGGGCCTGCTTCTGGAGTCCGGCGTTCTGGTTGCCGCGGTTGAACAGGTCCCGGATCAGGGCCGGGTGGGCGGCGAACAGCTTCTCGTAGAACAGCTCCGCTATCTCTCCGATGGCCGCTCCGACGGCGGGCAGGGTGGCGCGTACGGTCGCGGTCGACTTCTCGGACAGCATGTGGAGCTCCTCGCGTAATTGGTATTTCAGATTCATATTCAAGCCCACCGAAGGGTGCCGCCGCGATGCGGATGTTTGTTCGGGGGCCCTTCGGGGCTCAGGCTAGGTGGGCGGTGCGGCGCCGCTAATCGGCCATTGGGCCCTCGGCGGCGGGACCTTCGGTCCGGTTCCGGCCGCCACCCGAGATCCCCAGCAGCAGTGGCCCCGTCGGGGCCACCACCAACGCGTCCACCGTGAGCGGGTCCAGGGCGGCGAAGAAGGCCTCCTGGGCCCGGCGCAGCGCGCCGCGCAGGACGCACGCCCCGCGCAGCGGGCACGGGGCCGCCCCCTCGCAGTCCACGACGTCACCGTCCCCCTCCAGGTCCCGCACCAGGCCGCCGACCGACGCGGCTCGACCGGCGGGGGTGAGCGCGAGCCCGCCGCCGCGGCCGCGCCGCGCCTCGACCAGTCCGAGGTGCTGCAGGCGGGCGACCACCTTGGCCGTGTGGGTGTACGGGACCTCCATGGTCGCCGCCACCTCCCGGGTGGTGGGGAGTTCCTCGTCCTCGACGGCCAGGCGCATCAGGACGCGCAGCGCCAGGTCGGTGAATCGCGTCAGCCGCATGGCCCCAGGTTAGAAAACTTGCATCGCAGATACAACTTATGGACGGGGGCGTGGGAAGTGGCCGGAAACGGTGGGGTGCGAAGGGGGTCCTGTGAAGACGTTCAACCGGGGAGGATGCCCAGACCCACACGGAGTAGTCCCACCCTTTTGTGTAATGGTCCCACCACGACGCGTGCTGGAAGTGTTCCGTCCCGCAGACCATGGAGTGATCGAAAGGGAAAGACATGTCGGTCCAGGCGGGTTCCGAAACCGAACCCCAGACACCGCAGCGCAGTCTCGGCACCTCGGCCGCGCGGAACTTGGCGACCACGACCAAGTCCGCGCCGCAGATGCAGGAGATCACCTCGCGGTGGCTCCTGAAGATGCTCCCGTGGGTCTCGGTGCAGGGCGGCGCCTACCGCGTCAACCGCCGCCTGAGCTACTCCGTCGGCAACGGCATCGTGGAGTTCATCAAGACCGGCACCCAGGTCCAGGTCATCCCCGCCGAGCTCGGCGAACTCCCGCTGCTGCGCGACTACGACGACGAAGAGGCCCTCACCGAACTCGCCGCCCGCTGCCGCCAGGTCGACTTCGAAGCCGGCCAGGAGCTCACCTCCTTCGGCAGCCCCTCCGACCGGGTCTTCCTGCTCGCCCACGGCCGCATCGACCAGATCGGCCCCGGGCCCTACGGCGAGGACGCGGTCCTGCGCACCGTCGCCGACGGCGCCTACTTCGGCGAGGGGGCCCTCACCGACGAGGAGGCGATCTGGGAGTACACCGCCCGCGCCGCCACCTCCGGCACCGCCCTCGTCCTCTCCCGCCAGGACTTCCAGCTCCTCGCCGACCGGGTCGACTCGCTGCGCGCGCACGTGGACCGGGCACGGTCCGCGCCCGCCCAGCACACCAACACCTACGGCGAGGCCGCGATCGACCTCTCCGCGGGCCACCACGGCGAAGCCGTCCTGCCCGGCACCTTCGTCGACTACGAGGCCCGCCCGCGCGAGTACGAACTCTCCATTGCACAAACGGTCCTGCGCGTCCACACCCGCGTCGCCGACCTGTACAACCAGCCGATGAACCAGACCGAGCAGCAGTTGCGGCTCACGGTCGAGGCGCTGCGCGAGCGCCAGGAGCACGAGATGCTCAACAACCGCGACTTCGGCCTGCTCCACAACGCCGACTACGACCAGCGCATCCAGCCCCACGAGGGCGCGCCCACCCCCGACGACTTCGACGCCCTCCTCGCGATGCGGCGCGGCTCCAAGATGTTCCTCGCGCACCCCAAGGCCATCGCCGCCTTCGGCCGCGAGTGCAACAAGCGCGGCCTCTACCCGGAGTCGGTGGACGTGGGCGGCCACCGGGTGCCGGCCTGGCGCGGGGTGCCGATCTTCCCGTCCAACAAGATCCCGGTCAGCGACGCCCGGACGACGTCCATCCTGTGCATGCGCACGGGTGAGGACGAGCAGGGCGTGATCGGCCTGCACCAGCCCGGCATCCCGGACGAGATCGAGCCCAGCCTGTCGGTGCGCTTCATGGGCATCAGCGAGCAGGCGATCATCTCCTACCTGGTCACCGCCTACTTCTCCGCCGCCGTGCTGGTGCCGGACGCGCTCGGCGTGCTGGAGAACGTCGAGATCGGCCGCTGGCGCTGATGACCGCGAACGCCCTCGCCGCGGGCGAGGGGCAGGAGGCGGCGGCCCTGCTGGAGCGCACGAGAGAAACGGTCAACCCGGAACTGCGCAGGACCGTCGAGAGCCTGCCCGGGTCCATGCGGCGGGTGGCGATGTACCACTTCGGCTGGGAGGACGAGGAGGGCCGCCCGACGGACGGCGGCGCGGGCAAGGCCATCCGGCCGGCGCTCGTCCTCGCCTCCGCGCAGGCCCTGGGCGGCCCGCTCGCCGGTGGGCCCGGTGAGCCCGGTGGGTCGGGCGGCTCGGGTGTGTCCGGTGACCCCGCCGGGCGGGGGGTCGTACGGGCGGCGGTGGCCGTGGAGCTGGCGCACAACTTCACGCTGCTGCACGACGACGTCATCGACAAGGACGTCCGCCGGCGCGGGCGTCCCACGGCCTGGACCGTCTTCGGGATACCGGACGCGATCATCACCGGCGACGCCGTGATGGCGCTCGCGCTGCGGCTGTTCTCCGAGGATCCGCACCCGGCCGCGGCGGCCGCCTCCGCCCGGCTCGCGGCCTGCGTCATCGAGCTGTGCGCCGGACAGCAGGCGGACTGCGCCTTCGAGCGCCGCCCGGACGTCGCGCTCGACGAGTGCCTGACCATGGCGACCGCGAAGACCGGAGCCCTGCTGGGCTGCGCCTGCGCCCTGGGCGCGCTCTACGCGGGGGCCGGGCCGGAGGAGGTCGAGGCGATGGACGCCTTCGGCCGGGAGGCCGGGCTGGCCTTCCAGCTGATCGACGACCTGATCGGCATCTGGGGGGATCCGGGGCACACCGGGAAGCCCGCCGGGGCCGATCTGCTCGCCCGCAAGAAGTCCCTCCCGGTCGTGGCCGCCCTCACCTCGGGCACCCGGGCCGGGGCGGAGCTGGCCGATCTGTACGCGGGCCCGATGGCCGGGGACGACGTGCGCGCCGCGGCCCGCGCGGTGGAGCGGGCCGGCGGGCGGGACTGGGCGCAGGCCCATGCCGCCGACCGGATGGGCCGGGCGGTGCAGGAGCTGTCCCGGGCCGTCCCGGACCTCGCGGCGGCGGGCGGGCTGCTGGCGCTCGCGGAGTTCGTGACGCGCCGTACGAGGTGAGCGCGTAGGGCGGGGGCGTACGGGGGAAGGCCCGTTCCGGCACCGGGAGGTGCCGGAACGGGCCTTTCTGCGCAGGTGGCCCAACTCTAGGATCACTCAGTGTTGTTGAGACCAGAGTGGAGGGTGTGACCTGTGGTGCTGGAGATACGCCAGGCGGATCAGTCGGACCGGGACGCGGTGGCGCGGCTGCTGGACGAGGCCTTCCGCAGCGACCCGGTGAGCTGCTGGGTCTTCCCCGATCCGGAGCACCGGGCCGCCGTGCACGGCCGCTTCCTCGGCGTCTTCGTGGACGTGGCGCTCGCGGAGGGGCGGATCGACTACGCGGCGGACGGCTCGGCGGCGGCGCTGTGGCTGCGGATCCCGGCGGACGATCCGGCTGCGGAGCCCGTCGAGGACGAGGTCCCGGCGAGGATGCGGGCGGTCGCCGATCCCGACAACGAGCGCTGTGAGCTGGTGGGCCGGCTCACCGGCGCGGTGCACCCCACCGCGGAGGAGCACGAGTACCTGCTGATGATCGCGGTGGCACCGGGGCGGCAGGGCGAGGGGCTGGGCACGGAGCTGATCCGGCCGGTCCTGGAGCGCTGCGACCGCGAGGGCGTGCCCGCGTACCTGGAGGCGAGCAGCGAGCGCAGCCGCGCGCTCTACGAGCGGCTCGGCTGGGAGTTCACGGGCGAGGCGGTGCGGCTGCCGGACGGGCCGCTGATGTGGCCGATGTGGCGCAAGCCGGTGGGCTGAGGCGCCGGGCCGAGCCGCCGGGCCGGGATAGGGGTTGTTGAAGTACTTCAGGTGAAGTACTTTCGTCGACGTGCCCCGGAGCGGTGGCACTGCCTGACGGAAGAGAATCGCTTGCGCAAGCTCACGTACTTCATCGCCGCCACGGTCGACGGCTTCATCGGAGCCCCCGACGGCGATGCCGATTTCCTCTACGCCCACCTCGATCCGGAGTTCATCGGCCACCTGACGGCCGAGTACCCCGAGACGATCGCCTCCGCCGGCCGGGCCCAGCTCGGGATCGCGGACGCCGCCCCGAAGCGGTTCGACACGGTCCTCATGGGCCGGGGCACCTACGAGCCGGGCCTCAAGGCGGGCATGACCAGCCCCTACGGCCACCTGCGCGAGCAGTACGTCGTCTCGCGCTCCCTCGTGACCCCGCCGGACCCGCAGGTCCGGCTGATCTCGGGGGACGTCGCCGCCGCGGTCCGCGGGCTCAAGGCGCGGGACGGGCTCGGCATCTGGCTCTGCGGCGGCGCCGACCTCGCGGGACAGCTGGCCGATGAGATCGACGAGTACATCGTCAAGACGTACCCGGTGGTCGTGGGGACCGGCATGCCGATGTCCCGGGCGGGCTTCGGGGTGCGCCCGCTGGAGCTGACCGGCTGCACCGTCCTCGGCGGCGGCCAGATCATCACCTCGTACGACGTCAAGCGCTGAACCGCGCCGCACGCGCCGAACCGGCCTACCGTGGAGGTATGGCCGGTGAACAGCAACAGCGGGCGCGCGGGACGGTGGCCCCGCGGGCCGGGCACGAGCAGCTGACGTGCCAGGCCTGCGGGCACGCCGTCGACACCCTGCTCAGACGACGCAAGTCCCTCGGCATCTTCGTGCCGGAGTGGAGTCCGGGTCCCTGCCGGAACCCGGACTGCACGCGGTACGCCGCCGGAGGCTAGCCCTTGGTGCCCATGCCCGAGGCGACCAGGCCGTTGGCCCACAGCTGGTTCACGCGCGAGCGCTCGGCGCTGTTGGGGTTGGGGTTCGTGCACGAGGTGCCCGGACCGCCGCCCGACATCAGTTCGCTGCACGGCCCCGAGTAGTGGTCCGGCAGGCCCAGCACGTGACCGGTCTCGTGCGCCGTCACGCGGGTGGAGTTGTACTGCTGGTTCTGGGCGTAGTCGAGGAAGATGTAACCCCGTCCGTGCCCGTCGGTGCTCGCGTACGAACCGCGGGAGTCGTTGCCCTCGTAGTACGAGAAGTTCCCGCCGGAGGAAACCTCCTGGAGCTTCACGTTGGACACCGAGCCGTTCCATATCTGGGTGGAACGGGCGATCACGCTGCGGAAGCTCGGCGCGTTGCGGGTGTTGTAGGTGACGGTGACGGCCGCCAGGCCGGGGTTGGCGGCGCGCTGCTCGGCGACCGAGCGCTTCACGGCCTCGAAGAAGGCGCTGTTGGCGGCCTGGTTCTCCGCGGAACGCTCGTAGGCGGCGTAGCTGGCCGGGTTGCCGGCCGGGGCGTTCGCCGCCGTGGCCGTGGGGACCACGCCGCCGAGGGCGGCGGCGATGCCGAGGCCGATGGTCGCGGACAGCGTGATCCTGCGGGAGTGGCGCATGTGGGGGGCTCCTACTCAGCCGGTGCGGTGGGGGGTGGATGGGTCATCCGGTACCGGAGTCTGCGGGAGCCGAAGGGGCCCGGGGATGATGTCAGCACCCGATAGCGCCGGCCTATCGGGAAGTTTTCGACAGGGCGACTGGCATGAGAATGGCGGGATTCGGGGGGCTATAGGTGGCTGGTGCGGTCCGTCGGCCGCCCCCTACCCTCGGGACATGGAGCTTGAGGTCAGGCACCTGAGGGCGCTCTGCGCCATCGCCGACGCCGGCAGCCTGCACAAGGCGGCGCGGCAACTCGGCGTGAGCCAGCCCTCGCTGACGACCCAGCTGCGCCGGATCGAACGGGCCCTGGACGGCGAGCTGTTCCTGCGGGAGCGCACCGGCTGCCGGCCGACGCCGTTCGGGCGCACGGTGCTCGGCCGGGCCCGCCCCCTGCTCGCGGAGATGGCCGCGCTGGTCGCCGAGGCCCGAGCGGCCGCGCACGGGCCCCGGCTGAGGCTCGGTTCGACCGCGAGCCGCGCCCTGCCGGGGTGGCTGCGGCGGCTGCACCGGCGCGCGCCCGACACGGAGACCTCGCTGGTCGTCGACGTGTCGGCCAACGCGCTGCTGCGGATGGTGGCCGCCGGGCAGCTGGACGTGGCGTTCGTCCACGAGGTCGAGGGCTGCCCGCTGCGGGTGCCGGAGGGGCTCCAGCTGCACGTGCTGATGGAGCGCGAGCCGCAGTTCGTGTCCATGGCGCGGGACCACCCCGCCGCGCGGTCGTCGGTGGTGGAGTTACAGGACCTGGCCCGCGACCGCTGGACCGTCGACCCGTCCGTGGACGGCGAATGGGACGGGCTGCGCAGGGTCTTCGCCGGGGCGGGCCTCGACCCGCCCGTGCTGCACGCCGACTACCACACCGCGACCTCGCTGATCATCTCCGGCGAGGCGGTCGCGCCCTGCCAGCCGACGTCGGGGCCCCGGGACGACATGGCCATCCGGCCGCTGTCGGGGGACCCGCTCGCGGTACGGCTGCTGCTCGCCACGCGGCCGGGGGCGCACGCGGAGGTCTACGAGGACCTCCGCGCGGCCTATCGCGAGGCGGCGTTGCGCACGCCGCCGTACCGGGCCTGGCTGCGGCACCACGACAGCCCGCTGCTGGCCGCCTGACCCGTCAGCCGGCCGGCGGCCGCCTGCCCCGTCGGCCCGCCGCCGACCGCCCGACCCGTCGTCGCGGCTCGCCCCCCATTCCGTCCCCGCCCCCGGCGGGGACGGTCCTCGTCGTGCGCGGTGCTTGACTTCGGCATGCCGCGATATATCGTGTTCTACAGAAGACGCGATATGTTGCGTGCGTCAGCCCACGAGGAGGAGCAGCACCATGGCAGAGCAGATGACGTGGTCCGTCGCCGCACCGCAGAAGCTCACCTTCGAGCGGCCGGTGACCGACCTGCGCGTCCGTGTGGTCGGCGGCACGGTCAATGTGGTGGCCGCCGCCGACGCGGGGCCGGCGCGGCTGGAGGTCGCCGAGGTCGACGGGCCGCCCCTGCACGTGGTCCAGGAGGACGGCACCCTCACCCTGTCCTACGAGGACCTCCCCTGGAACGGCTCCCAGGGCTTCAAGAAGTGGTTCGAGGGCAAGCCGTGGAAGGCCTGGAAGGGCGCGTCCGAGGACGGCCGCAAGGCCTGGGAGCGCAGTGTGACCGTGACGCTGACCCTGCCGGCCGGCACCCACGTGCAGCTGGCCACCGTCAGCGCCACCGTCTTCGTCTCCGGCATCGCGGGCGGCACCGAGGTCAACGGGGTCTCCGGCGACGCGACCCTCGTCGGGCTGTCCGGCCGGGTCAAGGCGCACACCGTCTCCGGCAGCGTCGAGGCACAGTCCCTGACCGGCGAGCTCGGCTTCCACTCCGTCTCCGGCGGCCTGACGGTGGTCGACGGCTTCGGCGGCAACGTACGGGCCGACTCGGTCAGCGGCGACATGCTCATCGACCTCGCCCCCGACCCGGCCGCCCCCAAGCCGGTGGACATCTTCCTCAACTCCGTCTCCGGCGAGGTGGCGATCCGACTGCCGCACCCGGCCGACGCGAAGGTGGAGGCCAACACCGCCACCGGCGGGGTCTCCAACGCCTTCGAGGACCTGCGGGTCTCCGGGCAGCTCGGCGCCAAGCGGATCACCGGCACGCTCGGCACGGGTGCCGGCACCCTGCGGGCGACGACCGTCTCCGGGGCCATCGCCCTGCTGCGCCGCCCGCAGGCCGACGCGGACGCCCCCCTCCAGCTCGACAAGAAGGTGCTCTGACATGCCGCCCGTCTTCGCCCACGGCCGACTCCGCCTCTACCTGCTCAAGCTCCTGGACGAGGCGCCCCGCCACGGGTACGAGGTGATCCGCCTGCTGGAGGAGCGCTTCCAGGGCCTCTACGCCCCCTCCGCGGGCACCGTCTACCCGCGGCTGGCGAAGCTGGAGGCGGAGGGGCTCGTCACGTACGCGACCGAAGGCGGGCGCAAGGTGTACTCCATCACCGAGGCGGGCCGGGCCGAACTGGCCGACCGCGGCGGTGAACTGGCCGACCTGGAGCTGGAGATCCGCGACTCCGTTTCCGAGCTGGCCGCCGAGATCCGCGACGACGTCCGGGGCGCCGCCGGCGACCTGCGGCGCGAGATGCGGGCCGCCGCCTCCGCCACGGCCACCCAGGTCGACGACGAGTCCTGGAAGGCCGCCAAGGAGGAGCTCCGCAAGGCGAGGCAGGAGTGGAAGGAACAGGCCCGCCGGGCGAAGGACGAGAGCCGCCGGGCCCGTGAGGAGGCCCAGCAGGCCCGTCGTCAGGCCAAGGAGGCCCAGGAGCGGGCCCGCGAGGAGGTCCAGCGGATCGCCGCCCAGCTCCAGGAGCAGTTCGCCAAGCCCGGCGGGGTCTTCGGGAGCCTCGCCGGAGCCTGGCTCGGCGGGGGATCCGCGGGGGGTACCGCCACCGCGGAGTCGGCCGGCGCCCCGGGACCCTCGGGCGCCGGGTGGGCCGAGGACCTCGCGCCCACCGCCGACCCGGCACGGGACCTGGACCGGCTGCTGGACCGCTTCCGCGACGACGTCCGCGACGCGGCGCGCGACCACGGCGTGACCCCCGCCCAGCTGGCGGAGGCCCGGGCCCACCTGGCCGCGGCCGCCGCCCGCATCGAGGCCGGGCTGCGGCCGGGCGCGTAGGGCTGAGGCCGGGCGCTCGGGGGAGGGTCAGGCCGCCAGGCCCGTCTCGGCCGCGGCGTAGGTGATCCCGTGGTCCGCGAGGACCTCGGAGACCGTGCCCGGCCGGGACAGCAGGGCCAGCAGCAGGTGCAGGGTGCCGATGTGCTTGTCATGGCGGCCCAGGGCGATGCGCAGAGACTGCTCCAGCACCTTCTTCGCGTCCGCCGTGAAGGGGACGTGCTGGTCCGGTTCCCGGTCGCGGCGGCGCGGCGGGAGGATGCGGCGCCGGCGCGGCGGCGGGGCCGCGAGGGCGCCCGCGCCGTGGGTCTCCTCGATCCGGGCGACGATCTCGCCGAGGTCGATGCCGAGCCCCGCGAGGGCCTGCTCGTCGGCCTTGGACATCCCGCCCCGCCGCCGGGACTCGGCGAGCCGGGCCCGTACGGACTCCCGGTCCACGCCGAGCGGGTCCAGGGCGCCGAGGCCCATCAGGGAGAGCAGCAGGTGCTCCTCGGTGACCGTGGCGGCGCCGGCCCGCCGGGCCTCGTCCAGCGCGCCCTTCACGGTGGCGCGGGCGTCCCGGGTGAAGCGTTCGAACATCACAGCCTCCCGTACTTCTTGTGTACGGCCTGCCGGCTGACGCCCAGCTCGGCCGCGATCTCCTGCCAGGACCAGCCCTGCGCGCGGGCACTGCGCACCTGTACGGCCTCCAGCTGCTCCAGCAGCCTGCGGAGGGCGGCCACGGCGTGCAGGCCCACACGAGGGTCCTGGTCTCCGGCCCGTTCTGCGAGGTCGGTGGCTTCCGTCATGCACGTCAATCTAGGTTGACAGGGGAGGGCTGTCAACCCAGATTGACAAGCGGGTGTCGTCGGGGCGGGCTCAGGTGGTGAGGACGATCTTGCCGAAGAGGTCGCCCGCCTCCAGCTTCTCGAAGCCCTCGCGCGCCCGGTCGAGCGGCAGCACCTCGTCGATGACGGGCCGCACGCCGGTGGCGGCGCAGAACGACAGCAGGTCCTCCAGCTCGTCCTTCGAGCCCATCGTGGAGCCGACCACCTTGAGCTCCAGGAAGAAGATCCGGGTCAGCTCGGCGTGCGCCGGCCGGTCGCCGCTGGTGGCGCCCGAGATGACCAGGGTCCCGCCGGGCCGCAGGGACTTGACCGAGTGCGACCAGGTGGCGGCCCCCACCGTCTCGATGACCGCGTCCACCCGCTGCGGCAGCCGGGCGCCGGGCTCGAAGGCCTCCAGGGCGCCCAGCTCCACCGCCCGCTTGCGCTTGGCCTCGTCGCGGCTGGTGGCGAAGACCCGCAGGCCGGCCGCCCGGCCCAGGACGATCGCGGCGGTGGCGACCCCGCCGCCCGCGCCCTGGACGAGGACGGAGTCGCCGGGGCGCACCCCGGCGTTGGTGAAGAGCATCCGGTAGGCGGTCAGCCAGGCCGTGGGCATGCAGGCGGCCTCCGCGAAGGAGAGCTCGGCGGGCTTGCGCAGCACGTTCCAGGCGGGGACGGTGACCTGCTCGGCGAAGGTCCCCTGGTAGCGCTCGGTCAGGATCGAGCGCGGCTCGTCGGGGCCGACGCCGTGGCCGCTCTGGCCGATCACGGAGTGCAGGACGACCTCGTTGCCGTCCTGGTCGGTTCCGGCGGCGTCGCAGCCGAGGATCATCGGCAGTTTGTCCTGGTCCAGGCCGACTCCGCGCAGCGACCACAGGTCGTGGTGGTTGAGGGAGGCGGCGCGGACGTTCACGGTCACCCAGCCGGGGCGGGCCTCGGGTGCCGGGCGGTCGCCCAGCACAAGGCCGTTCAGCGGCTGGTCTCGGTCGATTCGGGCGGCATAGGCAGCGAACATGCGGCCAGAGGCTACCGGTCGGTAGGCCCGTCTGACCAGGGGTCGAAGCGTGTCGCCACGCCGGAACGGAAGATGGATATCCCTCCTCAAGTTCCCTCCGTACCAGGCGGTTTGTCCGCCGGATAGGACTAAACGGAACGTCGGTAGGGGGTCTGGATGGAGGTAGGATTCAAGCCATGCGACGTGCTCGTCATGAGCCTGTCATTCTCGTCGCCTTCTCACTTTGCGTTCCCGCGTTCTCTCGCGCGCCAGGCAAGGAAAGACGGAACGACCCCTCCCGGTTCGGGGGCCGGGAGGGTGCGTTCTGCGAGGGAACGACGCGCACGCGAAGAGGCCCGGCCGGATCATCCCGGCCGGGCCTCTTCGTGTGGGGCTCAACGTGGCGTTCAGGCCAGGCGGGCCACTCCGTCGGCCTTCGCCGCCGCGGCGACCGCGGCCGTGACGGCCTCGGCGACGCGCTCGTCGAACGGCGAGGGGATCACGTAGTCGGCGGCGAGCTCGTCACCCACGACACCGGCGATGGCGTCGGCGGCGGCGATCTTCATGCCCTCGGTGATCCGGGTCGCGCGCACCTTGAGGGCGCCCGCGAAGATGCCGGGGAAGGCCAGCACGTTGTTGATCTGGTTCGGGAAGTCCGAACGGCCCGTGGCCACGACCGCCGCGTACTTGTGCGCGATGTCGGGGTGGACCTCCGGGTTCGGGTTGGCCATGGCGAAGACGAAGGAGTTCTTCGCCATCGTGGCCACGGCCTCCTCGCCGACCGTGCCGCCGGAGACGCCGATGAAGACGTCCGCGCCCGCGAGGGCCTCCTCCAGCGTGCCGCTCAGGCCCGTCTTGTTGGTCAGGCCCGCGATCTCCGCCTTGACGTCCGTCAGGTCGGAGCGGTCCGCCGAGACGACGCCCTTGCGGTCGGTGACGCAGACGTCGCCGATGCCCGCGTCCACGAGGATCTTGGCGATGGCGATGCCCGCCGCGCCGGCGCCCGCGATCACGGCGCGCAGGTCGCCGAGGGTGCGGCCGGTGAGCTTCGCCGCGTTGCGCAGGGCGGCCAGCGTCACGATCGCCGTGCCGTGCTGGTCGTCGTGGAAGATCGGGATGTCCAGCGCCTCCTGGAGGCGGCGCTCGATCTCGAAGCAGCGGGGCGCGGAGATGTCCTCCAGGTTGACCCCGCCGAAGGACGGCGCGAGGCGGATGACCGTCTCGATGATCTCGTCCGTGTCCTTGGTGGCGAGCGCGATCGGGACCGCGTCCACTCCACCGAACTGCTTGAACAGAATCGCCTTGCCCTCCATGACGGGGAGGGAGGCCTCGGGACCGATGTCACCGAGTCCGAGCACGGCCGTACCGTCGGTGACGACGGCGACCACGTTCGACTTCCAGGTGTACTCGTTCACGAGCTCGGGCTGTTCGGCGATGGCGGTGCACACCTTCGCCACGCCGGGGGTGTACGCCAGGGACAGGTCGTCCTTGTCGTTCACCGGCACCGTGGCCTGGATGGCCATCTTGCCGCCCCGGTGCAGTGCGAACACCGCGTCGGGGTTGTTGTCCGTCGCACTGTCACTGCGAGGGTTGACGATCTCCGCTGCCACTTCGTGTGACCCCTTAAGTCCTTTGAATCGTTGAGGGTGGCCACTCCTGGTTAAGGGGTGGGCGGGCACCGCGTCCGTACTCCGCGTCGGCGGTTGGCCCGCCTCCGCGAAGGGGAGGTTCGTACGCGCGGGCGCGCCGCACGCGCGCCCTGAGCCCCGGATGAGGGGTGTAAGGATCTGTTCTACCCGAAGAACGCATGCCCAGACGAGTCGATTCCCGCTCAACTGTAGGTCGCTTGTCCCGTTTTTGGCTAAAGGTCCAAACCTCTCTGTCCAATGGGTGAGACAGGCCGGAAATAGTGAGGACAAAAGGGCTGGTCACGGCGGTTTGTGCGGCTCCGAGGGGCCTTGTCCGCAGTCCTGTTGGGTAGTCGGCAGCGCCCGTTATCTGATTTTGACCTGATGGGCAGCCTGAATGCGTCAGTCCGAATGGCAAGATGCCGTAACCACACAGGGACGCGGCACTCGATGGTGCGTGCGCGGCCCCTCTCGGATGCTTTCCACCCCTGCCGGAGGAACCAGCTCATGACCGCAAGCACCACCCGTCGTACGACCGCCGCCCGGTCCCGGATCGCCGCGGTCGGCGCGATCGCGGTCGCCGGCGCCCTGATCCTCACCGGCTGTGGCGACCAGACGGACAAGGGCTCCTCGCAGTCCTCGGGCAAGACCGACAACAGCGCCCCGCTGTTCTCGAAGCTCCCGAAGAAGATCCAGGACGCCGGTGTCATCAAGGTCGGCTCCGACACGGCCTACGCACCGATGGAGTTCGTCGAGAACGGCAAGATCGTCGGTGTGGACCCCGACATCGCCGCCGCGCTCGGCAAGCAGCTCGGCGTGGAGCTCAAGTTCACCTCCGGCACCTTCGACGGCCTGATCACCTCCCTGGAGACCGGCCGCCAGGACGTGGCGATCTCCTCGATCACCGACAACAAGAAGCGCCAGGAGGGCCTGGACGACAAGGGTCAGAAGATCGGTAAGGGTGTCGACTTCGTCGACTACTTCTCCTCCGGCGTCTCCCTGATCCTGAAGAAGGGCAACCCGGACAACATCAAGTCCCTCGACGACCTGTGCGGCAAGACGGTCGCCGTCCAGCGCGGCACGATCTACGAGGACACCTTCAAGGCGCAGGCCGAGAAGTGCGGTGACAAGAAGCTCACCATCGAGGCCTTCGACACCGACGCCGAGGCCCAGACCCGCGTCAAGGCCGGCGGCGCCGTGGCCGACCTGAACGACTACCCGGTCGCCGCGTACATCGCGAAGACCTCGGGCGGCGGCAACGACTTCGAGGTCGGCGGCCAGCAGTCCGACGTCGGCCTCTTCGGCATCGCGGTCTCCAAGGACAACACCCAGCTGCGCGACGCGCTCAAGGAAGCCCTCGACGCCAGCATCAAGGACGGCTCCTACGCCAAGGCCCTGGAGAAGTGGAACGTCCAGGGCAGTGCCGTGCAGTCCGCCACGATCAACGCGGGCAAGTAAGTCCGAGCGTTCCACTGAAGGGCAGTCATTGTGACTGACAAGATCGACAAGGGTCCGGCCGCGACGCCGCCGGCCGGGCCCGGCGCCTCGGGCACCACCCCCTACGAGGCCATCAAGGCAATCCCCGTACGGCACTACGGCCGCTGGATCAGCGCCGTGGTCGTCGCCGTACTCCTCGGGTGGCTCGTCTACGCCTTCTCCCAGGGCAAGATCATCTGGGCGACGGTCGGCGACAAGCTGTTCGACCCCGCCGTGATCGCGGGCATGGGCAACACCATCATCATCAGCATCTCGTCCATGGCGCTGGGCCTCGTGCTCGGCATCCTGTTCGCGGTGATGCGCCTGTCGAAGAACCCCGTCACGAGCTTCGTGTCCTGGCTCTACATCTGGTTCTTCCGCGGCACCCCGGTCTACGTGCAGCTCCTGGTGTGGTTCAGCCTCCCGCTGATCTTCCAGTACATCAACCTGGGGCCGATCTACAAGAACGAGACCGTCGACGTCATGACGCCGTTCATGGTCGCCCTCCTGGGCCTCGGCCTGAACGAGGGCGCCTACATGGCGGAGATCGTCCGTGCGGGCATCCAGTCCGTCGACGAGGGCCAGAGCGAGGCCTCGCACGCGCTCGGCATGACCCAGACGCAGACCATGCGTCGGATCGTGCTCCCGCAGGCGATGCGCGTGATCATCCCGCCGACCGGCAACGAGTTCATCAACATGCTGAAGACCTCCTCCCTGGTCTCGGCGGTGCAGTACACCGAACTCCTGCGGGCCAGCTCCAACATCGGCAGCACCGCCGGCGCGGTCATGGAGATGTTCTTCGTCGCGTCCATCTGGTACCTGGCCCTGACGAGCGTGTTCAGCGTCGGCCAGTACTACCTGGAGCGCCGCTACGCCCGCGGCTCGCTGCGCAGCCTGCCCCCCACCCCGTTCGAGCGGCTCAAGGCCAACCTGAACATGTTCCGCCGTACGGAGGTGGCGAAGTGACCGCCCAGCCGATGGTCAAGGCCGAAGGCGTCCACAAGTCGTACGGCGCCGCACACATCCTGCGGGGCATCGACCTGGAGGTCGCCCCCCGTGAGGTCTTCTGCCTGGTCGGTCCGTCCGGCTCCGGCAAGTCCACCTTCCTGCGGTGCATCAACCACCTGGAGCGCATCAACGCCGGCCGGCTCTCGGTCGACGGCCAGCTGGTCGGGTACAAGCAGAAGGGCGACAAGCTCTACGAGCTGAAGGACAGCGAGGTCGCGGCCCAGCGCCGGGACATCGGCATGGTCTTCCAGCGCTTCAACCTCTTCCCGCACATGACGGCCATCGAGAACGTCATGGAAGCCCCGGTCATGGTCAAGGGCGAGTCCAAGGCGGTGGCCCGCGAGCGGGCGATCAAGCTCCTGGACCGCGTCGGCCTCGGCGACAAGGGTGGGAACTACCCGACCCAGCTCTCCGGCGGTCAGCAGCAGCGCGTGGCGATCGCCCGCGCGCTGGCCATGGAGCCGAAGCTGATGCTCTTCGACGAGCCCACCTCGGCGCTCGACCCGGAGCTGGTCGGTGACGTCCTCGACGTCATGCGGGACCTGGCCGAATCGGGCATGACCATGATCGTGGTGACCCACGAGATGGGCTTCGCCCGCGAGGTCGGCGACAACCTCGTCTTCATGGACGGCGGCGTCGTGGTCGAGTCCGGCCACCCGCGCGAGGTCCTGGGCAACCCGCAGCACGACCGCACCAAGGCGTTCCTGTCCAAGGTGCTGTAGCCGCGGCACGCGCGTGAGGGGCGGTACGGGATTCGGTTCCCGTACCGCCCCTTCGTCGTGCCCTGCCCCCGCGCGGGCCGCCCGCTCGCCCGCTCGCCTTCTTGAAGTCCCTACTTCAGGCCTAGGACCAGCGCGTCCGAGGGGGAGCGCCAGACCGTGCGGGCCTCGGCGAAGCCGGCCGCGCGCAGGGTCCGGGCGTGCCAGGCCTCGTCCGGGGTGTCGCCGTCCGCGTGCTCCCCGTAGATCTCGAACCGGGCCGCCGTGGGCTCGGCCAGGACCGGGTCGGCCGCGGCCAGGGCCCACCACTCGCGCCAGTCCGGGACGCCCAGGGCGCGGGCCCGGTCCATCCCGGCGTGCCGGTGGGCGTGCTCGGCGGCGTCGATGCGCGGGGTGGCGGGGTCGGGCATGTGGTCGGCGTTCATGAAGACCCCGCCGGGGCGGACCAGCGGGGCGATCCGCCCGTACAGGACGGCCAGGTCGGCGCTGGGGAGCCAGTGCAGCGCGGTCGCGGTCAGGACGGCGTCGTAGGACTCGTACGGGAGGGCCGCGGGCCAGTCGGGGTCCTTGAGGTCGGCGGTGACGAAGGTGACCCGGTCGTCGCCCGCGAAGTGGCCCCGGGCGATCGTCAGCAGCGCGGGGTCGAGATCGAGCCCCGTACTGGAGGCTTCCGGGAACCGCTTGAAGAGCCTGTCCGTGATACTTCCCGTACCGCACGCGAGATCCAGTACCCGGGGGGCGGGGCCGACCAGTGCTTCCACCATGTCCAGCATGACCCGGAACCGTTCCTCGCGGTCGGGCATGTACCACTCCTGCTGGCGGTCCCAGCTGTCCTGCCAGGCCTGCCAGTCCGTACCGAACGAGCCGGTCGCCGTATCCGTCATCGAGAACCCCTCCATACGTAATACCCTCGAACCAGTACCAGCCGTTACCGCGCGGCCGTTGCTGACACTAATCCGCATCCGTAAGGACTACAAGTGGAACTGGCCCATTACTCGGACTATGCCGTGCGCCTGGTCAACACCGAGGAGCCGGCCCGCAACAAGGACGCGCTCACCTCGGTGGACGACGTCCGCGCCCTCTTCGGGGCCAGCGTGCAGATGGCCCGCCGGGTCACCGACACCGACGTCACGCGCTTCCGCAACGTGCGCGGCCGGCTGCGCGCCGTCTTCGAGGCCGCCGACGGCGGCGACCACGTCCTCGCCGTCGACCTGCTGAACTCCCTGCTCATGGAGTTCCCCGTCAGCCCCCAGGTCTCCGGCCACGAGCTGGTCGGAGACGACGGCCGCCCCGACTGGCACATCCACCTCGCCGAGCACCCCTCCAACGCCTCCGCCGGCTACGCCGCCATGGCGGCGATGGGCCTGGCCTTCGCCCTCACCGAGCACGGCCCCGACCGCCTGGGCCTGTGCCAGGCGCCGCCCTGCCGCAACGCCTACCTCGACACCTCCACCAACCGCTCCCGGCGCTACTGCTCCGACCGCTGCGCCACCCGCGCCAACGTCGCCGCCTACCGCGCCCGCAAGCGGCTGGAGGCCGAGGAGTCCGCACGCATCGGCCGCACCGCGGAGGCCGCCCAGGACAGCCACGCCCTCAGCGAGCGCTGACCGTCCGGCCGCGGCCGCAGCCGCAGCCGGGCCACCGCCAGTACCAGCTCCTCGGGGACCGCGCCGTAGTCGGTGCTGTCCCCGGTCTCGTTGAACGGGTTGTCGCCGAGCATCCACCAGCCGCCCGCCCGGCGCTCGGCCGCCCGCTTCACCACCAGCAGGTCCTGCTGCAGCGGATGGCGGAAAACCACCACGTCACCCGGCCGGACCAGCGCCTCGTACCGGACCACCAGCCGGTCCCCGTCCGCCAGGGTCGGGGCCATCGACGGGCCCGTCACCTCGGTGATGCCGATGCGCCCCCGTGTGCGCCTGTTCTCCGTCATGTCCGGCCTCCTCGTCCTCCCCGCATGCTGCCGTACGGCCCCGTACGTTCGCTCACCACTCCTCGACCGCCCCTGGACTTTTGTCCTAAGCCCATGGGGGCGCCCGCGATTTCCGGTTTCTCAGCGAGTAATCTCCACCCTTGAGAAGACGATCACGAGGAGGACCCACTCCATGCTTTCCCGCTTCTTCGCCCCCAAGGTGAAGGTCTCCGCCCACTGCGACCTGCCCTGTGGCGTGTACGACCCGGCCCAGGCCCGTATCGAGGCCGAGTCGGTCAAGGCCGTCCAGGAGAAGTACCAGGCCAACGAGGACGCGGACTTCCGCGCGCGCGCCATCACCATCAAGGAGCAGCGCGCCGAGCTCGCGAAGCACCACGTGTCGGTGCTCTGGAGCGACTACTTCAAGCCCCCGCACTTCGAGAAGTACCCGCAGCTGCACACCCTGGTCAACGACACCCTGAAGGCCCTCTCGGCCGCCAAGGCGTCGAACGACCCGGCGACCGGCGCGAAGGCCCTGGAGCTCATCGCCGAGATCGACCGCATCTTCTGGGAGACCAAGGCCGCCTGATCCCGGGCGCCCGAAAGATCCCGCTGCGCTGCTGTTCAGAGCGCACATGACAACGGCCCGACCGCTCCACGCGGCCGGGCCGTTGGGCTTCCCGAGATCATCTGGGAGCCGTTCGGGAGAGGAGCGCCTTTGGCGCGCTGGCGAACGGGGAGCCCCAACCGGCAACCGGCCAGGGCTCTTTCCGTTCACCCGCCACCCGGCGGCGGGTACCGTCCCGGTAGGCCTACCACGCAGGACGGAGCAAAGACAGAATGCCCCAGAACCCTGTCGCTGGCACGGGTACTCGCATTGCCGCGTACCGCAGACTCTGCCGGCTCACCCAGACGCAGCTCGCCACCAAGGCAAACATCTCGTACAGCCTCCTCGTGAAGGTCGAACAGGGCAGGCGCCCCGCCTCGGGCCCCCTGATCGCCGCTCTCGCTCGCGCCATGGGCGTCCCCATCACCACCTTCACCGGACAGCCCTACGCAGCCGACCATGCCCGCGACCGCCTCGACGGCCCCCTGGCCGACCTGCGGGCCTCCCTGGACAACTGGGATCTGCCGCTGGACGAGGTCGCCGTCCGGGGCCTCCCCGAGATCGGCGCCGATGTCCGCCTGGTCCTCGATGCCCGGCGCGCGTCCAACTACGCCAAGATCGTTTCCATGGCGCCCCCGCTGATCGACGAACTGGTACAGATTTCGCAGACCGCGACCGGTGAGGCCGAAGAGCGGGCCCACCGGATGCTCGTGCACGTGTACAGGTCCGCCTACGACGTCGCGTACAACCTCGGCCTCTCGGACCTGGTGTCGCTGCTGCTGTCCCGGATGGACTACTCGGTCGAACGGGGCAACGACCCCTACCTGATGGCCCTGCACCACTACATGCGCGCCTACGCCACCTTCTCGACGGGCCGCCTGGAGGTCGGGCAGGCAATCATCGGCAGAGCCTTGACGGTCGTCGAGGACGGGGTCCGGGCAGCCGCGGTGCCCGCTCTGTGCTCTGCCGGGAATTTGCGCCTCCGAGCCGCCATGCTGGCCTGCCGCCGGGGCGACGCCGACACTGCCCGGGCGGAACTGTCCGAAGCGCGCCGGCTCGCAGACCGGCTCGGGCGCGAGGTCACCGGGGCCGGCGGCGACGGCCCGCACATCCAGAGCTTCGGCCCGACCAATGTGGCCATCCACGCCTCCGCCGTGGAGATGGAGCTCGGCAACCACGGCCGGGCGCTACAGCTCGCCAAGGAGGTACGGCCGCCGGCCGACTACTTCCCCGACCGCCTCGGGCACTTCTGGATCGACACCGCCCGCGCACAGCTGTCCACCGGCAAGACGGACGCCGCCCTGTCGTCGCTCTTCAAGGCGCGCGCCATTGCCCCGCAGCAGGCCAAGTACCACCCCAGCGTGCGGGAGACCGTCAGCGGCCTCGTGCACGCGGCGCGGCGCACCCCGGACACGCTGATCGGGTACGCGTCGTGGTGCGGGGCTGACCTTTAGCCTCACCAGTCACACGCGCCACACCAGTCACACGCGCCACACCTGTCACGCAGCGTCCCTTAACTGTCACAACCTGTGCCAGTTGCGGGGCGCTGTCGCGCGTTCACTGGTCATCAGCCGCCGCGACTGAAGCCTGATCCCTTCCTCCAGGCACCGGCCGGGCGGCACCCAGTCCCCGGCGCTGCCGTTGACGATCTGACGCGGCAGCGCCGGGCACCACCACTCATCGAAGGAGGCGCCGGATGAGCGCCACGATGCCCACCCCGGCCGAGGTCGTCGGCCGCGCGACGCAGGTAATGGCCGCAGTCATGGCCGACGAGGAGTTCGCCGCCTTCGAGGCTGCGACGCTGGGGTACTCCAGCGACTGGCAGTGCTTCACCGGCTTCCCCGTCATCGAGCGGTGGAACCTCGACACCGACAAGGCCCCGCTGTTCCGCGAAGGCCTGCGCGCCCTGGCGCTGAAGGCCGCCGTGTTCGACCTGACCGAAGACGAGCGCCTGGCCGAGGTGCCCGTCGCGGTCCCCGTGGACGAGATGACCCACGCGATGATCGCGCAGCCGCAGCTGTTCGCCCGGATCGCCGAGCGGGCCGGCTTCGCCCTCATCCACCAGACCGACCAGGAGCACACCGACTACGAGGCAGGGTGCTTCACCAACCTGGCCTACCGCCTCACGTGGGGTGAACCCCCGTCCCGCTACTGGCTTCCGGCCGAGGAGGTCGAGCGGCGGTTGAAGATCCTCACCGCGCGGTACGCCTCCATCGGCCTGGACCGCGCCGGCCGCGAGCACGACATCTCCTTCAGCGCCGCCTGAACCACCGGCGCCTGATCGGCTCCGGCTCGATCCGGGCCGCGAGGGGCTCCGGGGGCGGGGCGATCCGGTCCGGCTCGAGGCCGACCTTGTCGGGGTGAACGCAGGCGGGGATCCGGTCGGCGGTGTACCGGAATCCGTCGGCCGGGTCGAACGGGCACT
Source organism: Streptomyces sp. NPDC004667 (assembly GCF_040609475.1). Taxonomy (NCBI): domain Bacteria; kingdom Bacillati; phylum Actinomycetota; class Actinomycetes; order Kitasatosporales; family Streptomycetaceae; genus Streptomyces; species Streptomyces sp. NPDC004667. Next base: position 128,863 of record NZ_JBEXKC010000006.1, read on the forward strand.
CACGGCTCGGCCGGTCGTAGACCACGAACCCCTCCCGGGGCAGCCGGTGGGCCGGGCAGATCCCGCACGCCGGGTGCTCGCCTCGGGCGAACGGCTCGCTCATGCCCCCGCACCGTACACCCCTTCCCGCAGGGGGCCCGAAGGAGAGCAGAGCCATGACCACGCCACTCCCTCGTCGAACCCCGCCGGCCCGACAGTCGGCAGATCAGCCCAACGAGCGCATCCCCGGCGGCGTCTTCGCCGCCGAACCCGACGCTGGCGGAACGTACGCCATCCGCAACCACCCGGAGGAAACGATGGCAACTCCCACAGCGGGGGCCACCCCGTGAACCGCGACTTCCGGAGGTGGCTCGCGGGCAGCAATCCCCAGCCGCAGCAGGCGGAGGCGGAGTGGCAGGAGCATGGGCTCGCGCTGCTGCGACTCGGCCGCTTCGAGGCCGTCCGCATTCCCGACGACATCGTCCACGCGGCCACGGAGAGCTCGGTGAGCGGCGTCGCCGACCTCGCCGTCGCCTGGGCCCTGGAGGGAGCCGTCATCCACGATGCGCGGGGCCGGAACCACTACGCCCTCGTCGAGCCCGGCACTTCGGAGCGCTGGAGGATCCGGGCGGGCGTCGAGTGTCTCGGACCCGGCACACACCTCGGGGTGCCGGACACCACCCTCGTCCGCGCCACCCCGCACCGGCCGATCCACTGGGCCGCGCTGCCCCCTTCCGGGGCGTACTTCTGCCGGACGGCGGCGATCCGGCTCCTCGTCCGGGTCGGGGCCGCCCGCATCGCCGAGGCCGGCGTACCCGCCCCGCCCACGGAGGCGGCATCACATGGGTGAGCGCTCCCGCCAGGCCGCCTGCGTCATGGTCCTCCTCGCGGGCGTGGCGGCCCTCGTCATCGGCATCCTCCGGGGATCTGGGTGACGGGGGAGGCCCGGACCGGGACAGTACGTGTGGCTGGACGACCCGGGCCGGCTCGTCGGGGCCTGATCCGTGGCCCAGGCGGGGCGGACCGCCTGTTCCGGCCAGGCGGCCCGGGGCGGGCCGCCCGAATCCTGGCCGCGGGCGCTCCGGGGAACGGCGCGGACCGGTCCCGGTCCGCGCCCTCCCCCGTTCCTACTCCTCGTCCTCGTCCTCGTCGTCCAGGCGGGCCAGCCAGGTCGCCAGGCGTTCCACCGGGACCTCGAAGTCCGGGTTCAGGTCGACGAAGGTGCGCAGCTGCTCGGCCAGCCACTCGAAGGTGACCTCCTCCTCGCCGCGCCGCTTCTCCAGCTCCTCGATGCCGCGATCGGTGAAGTACAAGTCGCGCTCCGTGCGTGTGGTGATGGGGGTGTTTCCCGCCAGGATAAGCCGGGTCCCGGCGACACCTCCCGCTCGTCCCGGCAGCGGCGCTAGCGTGGAGGTCCCGGTGGGGCGAGCGGGAGACGGGGGCCGAGGGATGCCTGATGGGCGCACGACCGGCCCCGCGCGCGCTTTCGAGCTCCTGGAGCCCTTGGTCCGGGCCGCCACGGTACGCGTCCACGCGCCCCCGGGCGGGTATGAGAACCCCGGCAACGACTGGACCGGACCCACGTGGGGGAGCGGCTTCTTCATCGCCCCCGGCTGGGTCCTGACGTGTGCGCACGTGGTCGGTGAAGGGGGTGCTGCGGTGCGTCTTGCGGGACGTGAGGTCGGGATCAGCTTCTCCTCCGGACCGGGCCCGGGAACGGGGTCCGGCCCGCCGGGGCCGCGGGCCGACGCGGGCATCGGGACGGTCACCGGCCGCGTGGAGTGCGTGCTGCCCGAACGGCTGGAGGAACGGCGCCCCGGCCGGCGCGCCCTGTGGGACCTGCCCGACCTGGCGCTCGTGCGGGTGCTCTCGCCGATCTCCCACGCCTGCGTGTGGCTGACCGACCGGGCCGGACCCCGGCTGGAGGAGGCTGCCTACTTCGGCTGCACCGAGGAACTCGGCATCCGCGAGATCACCGGCCGCACCACCCGGCTGCGCGGCACCGCCGCCGGCGGCGCCGCGATCCGCCTCGGCGACGAGGACGAGATCGAGGCCGGCATGTCCGGCGGGCCCGTGGTGGACCTGGCGCGCGGAGAGGTCATCGGCGTGGTCAAGGCCCGGCGGCACGGCGGCGGGGGCGGGCTCGCCGTGTCCGTGGACCGGCTGCGCACCCTGCCGATGGCCGCGACCGGACAGACCGGCCTGTACCGCAGGGTCATGCAGGCCCACGACCTCTACCACTACGACCGCCACGTCAGCGACCTCGACAGCCGCCGGACCTGGACCGACGTGCACGACGAGCTCGCCGCCGCGGACGGGGACCCGTACGGCGGGCGCGGGCGGCTCACCCCCGGCGAACGCACCACCCTGTGCGGGCTGCTCGCCGAACTGCCGCCGCCCGGCTCCTCGGAGGCCGTACGCGAGCTGGCCGAGCGGGCCCGGGGCGAGGAGCCCGACACCGCCCTGCCGGCCCCGCTCAGCTGGCGCGACGGGCTCGGGCTGCTCCACGACCCGCCCGGCGCGGGCGGGGAGGCCGCCGCGATGCTCCGCTACGCCACCGACGTGAGCGTGGCCGACCACCGCGAACCCCCGGCGCCGGGCGCCGACGAGGAACTGTGGGACTGGGTCCGCGCCACCGCGGAACGGCTGTGGCGCCCGCTGCGGCGCGAGCTCGCCGAGCGGCACGAGCGCGGCCTCGCCGAGCGGGAACGGCGCCGGCGCGCCGCCGTGGGCCGGGCGGCGCACGGACCGGTCCGGCGGGACCGGGGACTGCCCGCCGGGCCCTCCGTGCTGCTGGAGGTGTGGGCGCACGGCTGGGAGGACGTCTACGACTGGCGGGTCTCGGTACTCGCCGGACCGGCCCGCCCCGGCCGGGTCACCCCGGTGGACGCGGGCGTACGGGAGACCCTCGCCGCGCTGCCGGAGGCACTGCGGGCCCCGCTCGCCGAGGGCTTCCGCCGGTGCGACACGCACGAGTCGGCCGCGCTCCTCGAAGTGGCGGCGGCACCCGACCTGTTCGGGCTCGCCGTGGACGCCTGGACGGTGTCCGGCGGGGTGCCGGTCGGCGTCCAGCGGCCGGTGGTCTTCCGCCTGCCCCCGGGGCCGGCCGGGGAGGCGGCCGACCCGCGCTGGGCCCGCGTCCAGGCCGGGCCGCTCCTGGACCAGCGCGCCGACTGCGTGCGGGGGCGCCCCCGCAGCCCCTCGCCGGAGTGGACGGCGGGGCTGGCCGACAACACCGTGCCGGTGCTCTGCCGGGCGCCGGACGCCGAACCGACCCTGGGCGCGCTGCACGTCCTGCGGGACGCGGGCTACGGGGTGGTGGTGTGCCGACGGCCCCCGGCCGACCCCGGGGCGTCCTGCGCGCCCTACCACCGGGGCGTCCGGGAGGAACTGGCCGAAGCGGGCCGGGGCGCGGCGCTGCCGCAGCGCGTCCAGGCACTGCGCGGGCGGGCGTACGGGGCGGATCCCGACGCCTACTGGGCGGCCGGGCTGGCCCTCGTATGGGAGGACCCGGCGCGGGCCCTGCCGGAGGACGAGCCGTTGCAGGGGGATCTGTGAACCGGCGGGCCGGTGGCCGGCGGGAGGGGCGCCGGCCGGGCGGGAGCCGGTGCGGGCGAGTCGCGTTGCGTGGGAGGGGACGGCCGTGAACGACGAATGGCTCATCTACCGGGGCGTGGGCGAACCCCACGACGGGATCGCGGCACTGCCCGATCCGCCGCCGTGGCGGGACTTCGACGGCGGCCCCGTCGAACCGCCGGGCGGGGCGGCCGCCACCGCCGACGGCAACGTGGCGCGCCGCCTGGGAGCCCACCGGCAGGCCGCCGAACTGCACCGGCCCGAACCGGAGGAGCTGGAGGCCGTCAACGCGGCGCTCTACCTGCGCAGGCCGCTGCTGGTCACCGGCTACCCCGGCACCGGCAAGTCCACCCTCGCGCACGCCGTCGCCCACGAGCTCAAGCTCGGCCGGGTGCTGCGCTGGCCCGTGGTGTCGCGGACCGTGCTCCAGGAGGGGCTGTACCGCTACGACGCGCTGGCCCGGCTCCAGGACGTGCAGATCGCCGCCGGCGCGGGCGGCGGCGGGGCCGGGGCCGGGGGGATCGGCAAGTACATCCGGCTGGGGCCGCTGGGGACGGCGCTGCTGCCCACCGAGCGGCCGCGCGTCCTGCTGATCGACGAGCTCGACAAGAGCGACATCGACCTGCCGAACGACCTCCTGAACGTACTGGAGGAAGGCGAGTTCACCCTCCCGGAACTGGAACGGGTCGCCGACTCCGAGCCGGAGGTGCGGGTGCTCACCGACGACGGGGCGAGGGTGACCGTCCGGGACGGCCGGGTGCGCTGCCGGGCCTTCCCGTTCATCATCCTGACCAGCAACGGCGAACGGGACTTCCCGGCGGCCCTGCTGCGCCGGTGCATCCAGCTCAAGCTCGGGCAGCCCGGGGAGAAGCGGCTGGCCACCATGGTCCGGGCGCACCTGGGGGAGGACGCCGCCCGGCTGGGCGCCGACCTGATCCGGGAGTTCCTCAGCCGCTCGCGCTCCGAGCTCGTCGCCGCCGACCAGCTGCTCAACGCCATCTACCTGACGCACTACGCCGCCCCGCCCACCCGGGAGGACCTCGCGGACCTGCTCATCCAGCGCCTCGACCGTCCGAGGTGAGGGCCCGTGGCCGCCTCCGCTGACCAGGGGCCCGTGGACCCCGACATCCGTGCCCTGGCCGGGCTGCTGCGGGCCGCCGGGCTCGATCCGTCCGCCGGGGAACTGGCCGACGCCCTCTGGCTGGCCGGGCGTACCCGCACCCGTGCCCGGCCCGTCCCCGCCGGTCCGGATCCCGTCCGCGCGGATCCGGCCCGGCAGGGACGGGAGGACCCGGGGGAGCCGCCGCCCCCGCCGCCGCGCCGGGACGAAACGGAAACGGAGGATCCGGTCAGGCTCTACGCCGCCGGGGCACGGCACGCCGCCGACGGAGACCCGGACGCGGAGATCCCGCTCGGGGGCGGGGTGCCGGTCCGGGTGCCCGGCGCCGCCGCCCTGCCCCGCATCCTCGACATCCAGCGGGCCCTGCGCGCCCTCCAGCGCCACCGGCCCCCCGGCCTGCCCGTCCGTACGGTCCTCGACGAGGCCGCCACCGCCGAGGCCAGCGCCCGCGCCCCGGGCCTGGTCATCCCGGTGCTCCGGCCCGAGACCCGGCGGGAGGCGACCGTCAGGCTGGTGATGGACGCTTCCCCCTCCATGGCGGTCTGGCAGGAGATGTTCGAGGAACTCCGGTCGGTCTGCGAGCGGCTGGGCGCCTTCCGGGACGTCCAGGCGCACTACCTGCACCGCCTCGCGGACGGCACGGCCGCCGTCGGACGCGGCCCCTCGCCCGCCGCCGCCCTGCGCTCGGGCGACCAGCTGCGCGACCCCACCGGGCGGGCACTGACCATGGTCGTCTCCGACTGCACCGGCCCGGTGTGGCGGGAGGGCGAGGCCCAGCGGCTGCTCCACCGCTGGGCCGAGTGCACGCCCTGCGTGATCGTGCAGCCCCTGCCGCAGCGGCTGTGGAACCGCAGCTGGCTGCCGACCGAGCGCGGGGTGCTGGAGCACGCCGAGGGCGGTGGCGGAGCCGTCGGCGGCGGACTGAAGCTGAGGTTCCGCCCGGACCGGCCGCCGCGGCCCGGACAGCCCACGGGCGGGCTCACCGTCCCCGTGCTGCCGCCGCACGCCGCCGCCCTCGGCGCCTGGGCCCGGCTCGTCGCCGGACTCGGCACCGGCCCGGTGCCCGCCGAGGTCGGCCGGGTCCTCGCCCGGCACCCCGCCGCCCCCGTCCCGCTGCCCCGCACCGCCCGGCCGCCCCGCGAGCTGGTGAGCCGCTTCCGCGCCTCCGCCGCGCCCGGCGCCGTACAGCTCGCCGTGTACCTGGCGGCGGCGCCGTTGACGCTGCCCGTGATGCGCCTGGTCCAGCGCACGATGCTGCCGGACTCGGAACCCTCCGACCTGGCCGAGGTACTGCTCGGCGGGCTGCTGCGGCGCAGCGGCGAACCCGCGGGGAACTGGTACGAGTTCGTCCCCGGGGTGCAGGACGTGCTGCTGGGGCCGCTGGGGCGCGACGAGGCCGCCCTGGTGCTCAAGCACTGCTCCGAGTACGTACGGGCGCACTTCGGCCGCGGCGTGCGCGACTTCCCCGCGCTCGCCGTCTCCCAGCTCACCGGCGTTCCGCCGGACGCCCCCGCCGACGACCCCGGCCGGGTGCCCGCCGGGCGGCTCCCGCAGGCCTTCGCGCACGTCTCGGCCAAGGTCGTACGGCGCTACCTGCCCGGTCCCCCCGAAGACGACCAGGACGCCGCCCCGCCACAGCCCGCCCCACCCGCCCCCGCGGGCCGGGCCCCCGGGCTGCGGGCCGCCCGGGACCGCCTCGCGGACGGCGACGCCCGGGCCCTCTACGAAGCCGCCGCCCTGCTGCGGCGGGCCGTGGCGGCCCCGGCCGGTCCCGAGGACCCGCCGGAGGAGGCGGAGACCGAGCTCGCGGGGGCACTGCTGCGGCTGTGGGCCGTCCAGCGGGACCCCGAACTCCTCGACGAGGCCGAGCGGGCGGTGGCCGGGCTGGGCTCCCCGCCCGCCCGGGCGGCCCGGGGCCGGGTGCTGTACGAGCGGGCCCTGGCGGCCGGGCCCGACCCGGAGCTGCTGGCCGCCGCCGACCGGGAGTTCGCCGCGGCGGGCGCCGCCGCCGGCCCCGCCCTGCGCCGCGACTGCGCCGTGCGGCGGGCGCAGACCCTGATCCGGCTGGGTGCGCTGCGCGACGACCCGGGCCCGCTGCACGAGGCCCGGTCCGTACTGGAGGCCCTCACCGGCCCGGACACCGCCCCCGGCACGGGGCCGCAACCCGCCCTGGCCCTCGGGCGCGTCCTGCTGGCCCTGCTGCCCCGCACCCCGGACCCCACCGAGCGCGCCGCCCTGGCCGAGCAGGCCGCCGACCACCTGTCACGGGGCCTCACCGCGCTCCTCGCCGAGCAGGCCGCCGCCTCCGCCCCGGACGCCGGCGCCGGCACCGGCACCGGCACCGCCGGGGCACCCGCCGCCGGGGAAGGCCCCGCGGCCGAAACCGCCGCCGCGCGCACCGCCCACGTCCGGGTGGAGCTGGCCGAGGCCCTGCGGTACCTGCCCGCCCGGCTGGAGGAGGCGGCCGGACAGCTGGCCCGCGCCCTGGACGGGGCGGCCGCCGAGCCCGACGCGCGGCTCGCCGCCCTGCTGTGCCTGGCCCGGGTGCACCGGGCCCGGTACGCCCGTGACGCGGATCCGGCGGCCCTGGAGGAGGCCTCGGAGGCGTACGGGCGCGCCCGCAGGCTGATCCCCCGGGACGGGGAGGCCTTCGCCGAACTGCTGCCCGAGTGGGGTGACGTACTCCTGGACCGGACGCGCGCCGCGGACGGGCGCCGCTTCGCCTCCACCGCCGTACGGGTCCTGCGCGAGAGCCGCTCGGCGGTGCCCCAGTCCGACCCGGGAGCCGCCCCCCGGCTGCTGCGACTGGCCACCGGCCTGCGGCTGCGGCACGCCTACGAGGGGGACCTGGTCGACCTGCGGGAAGCGGAGTACCTGCTGGAACTCGCCGTCCGCCAGAGCCACCACCCCCTGGAACGGGCCCGCGCCTGGCGCGACCACGGGGACGTCCAGCGGGAGATCCACGTCCACACCCGCACCGTCGACCGCCTCGACCGGGCCGCGGACTCCTACCGCCGGGCCTGGCGCGCCGCACTGGAGGTCGACCGGGACGAACGGCAGGACACCGCGCTGCGGCTGGCGGCCCGCGTCCAGGAGCTGCGCGGCGAGGTACTGGAACGCCTCGCCCGGCCGCGGGCCGCACTCGACGCCTACCGGGCCGCCCTGGAACTGCGCCGGCGCCTCGACCCGGCGCGGGACGGGGCGCCCGACGCGGAAACGGTGGAGTGCGAGGCGGCGGCGGCCGGCGCGGCGGAGGCCGCACCGTCCGGGGTGCCGTGGTCCGCCGAGGCGCTCACGGCGCGGATCCGCGCCCTGGAGGAGGGCCTGTGAGCCGTTTCCCCCCGCCGGACGGCGGGAAGAGGCAGTGGACCGGAAGAGCGGGACGACAGGGGGACGGGCAGCCCATGGTGACCGGACGTCAGGAAGCGGCAGCACCGACCCGCCCGTGTCCCGGGCGGCTCCCGGACCTCTCCGGTCTCGACCTGGCCGCCCTGCGCGGGATCGACCATCCCGTGCTCGCCGAGGTCATCGAGAGCATGGTCGAGCGGGTCACCCACCCCGCCGAGATCCTCAACGCCTTCGACTCCGGCGTCGCCTGAGCGCACGTCGCGCCGACGCGGGTTGACCACTTTCCGCCGTTAGCCGGGCCCGTCCGGGGGGCAGGGATGGACCGTCCCGGGGGTCCCCCCGGGTGTCGGCCGGGGGAGGGAGGTGCCGACGGATGAGGCGAGCGATCACGAGCGGTCCCGTGCTGCCCGCGCACCCGACCCTCGACCGGCACGCGCGCCACGCCCCCTGGCCCTACGCCCGCCTCGACGTGCCGGCCCTGCGCGCCGCCGGCCACCGTCCCCAGCCGATCCGGCAGTTCGTCCTCAAGACCCACAGCCGCTGCAACCTCGCGTGCACGTACTGCTACGTCTACGAGATGGCCGACCAGAGCTGGCGCACCCGCCCCGCCGTCATGACCCGGGCCACCGCCCTGCGCGCCGCCGAACGGATCGCCGAGCACGCCGCCGCCCACGACCTGCCCCGCGTCGACCTCGTCCTGCACGGCGGAGAGCCCCTCCTGGCGGCGCCCGCCGCCCTCGCCGTGCCCGTCGAGGCGGTACGGGCGGCCGTGGCCCGCCGCGCACCCCGCACCCGCGTCACCGCGAGCGTGCAGACCAACGGCACCCTCCTGACCCGGGGCCGGATCACCGCCCTGGCCGCCGCCGGGATCCGGGTCGGCGTCAGCCTCGACGGAGGCCTGCCCGCGCACAACACCCGCCGCGTGGACCACGGCGGGCGGCCCGGCTTCGGCGCCGCCGCGCGCGGGCTGCGGCTGCTCGCACGGCACCCCGAGGGCTATGCCGGGGTGCTGTGCGTGGTGGACCTGGCGCAGGACCCGGTGGAGACCTACGAGTCCCTGCTCGACTTCGCGCCGCCCGCCATCGGCCTGCTGCTGCCGCTGGCCAACTGGAGCACCCCGCCACCGGGCCGGCCGGGGCCCGGGACCCCGTACGGCGACTGGCTGCTGGCCGTCTTCGACCGCTGGTGGCACGACGGGGTGCGGCGGACCCGGATCCGGATCTTCGAGGAGGTCATCGCACTGCTGCTGGGCCTGCCCACCGCCACCGAGACGCTCGGCCTGGCCCCGGCCGCCACCGCCGTCGTCGAGACCGACGGCGCCATCGAGCAGGCCGACTCGCTGAAGTCCGCCTACGAAGGGGCCGCCGCGACCGGCATGACCGTCGACACCCACAGCTTCGACCAGCTGCTCGACCACCCCGGCTTCGCCGCCCGCCAGCTGGGCCGGGAGGCCCTCGCACCCGGCTGCCGCTCCTGCGAACTCGTCGAGGTGTGCGGAGGCGGCCACTACCCGCACCGCTACCGCGCGGGGGAGGGCTTCCGCCAGCCGTCCGTGTACTGCGCCGACCTCCAGGCCGTCATCCGGCACATCGCCGGGGCCCTGCACCTGGCCGCGACGACGGGACGGGCCGCCTCATGACCCACCACGCCCGAGCCGATGCCCGTTCCCGGGCCGGATCCGATGCCCAGAACCCCCCGGACGGGGACCCGCCCCAGGGCCGCGACCCGTCCCGGGGCAGGGAGGCCCCGTTGGACGGGGACCCGCCCCCGGGCCGGAACCTGCTGCCGGTCCCGGCCCAGGGCAGGATCCGGGACCAGGCCCCGGGCCCGGCCCAAGGCCAGGCCCAGGCCCTGGACCGGGCCCAGGACCAGGACCAGGCCCTGGACCGGGCCCAGGAACGGGGTCAAGGCCAGGCCCAGGAACGGGGTCAAGGACCGACACAGGGCAGGATCCGGGACCAGGTCCCGGACCGGGCCCAAGGCCAGGCCCCGGACCGGGCCCAGGCCCAGGCCCAGGCCCAGGAACGGTGTCAAGGACCGGCTCGGGGCAGGATCCGGGATCGGGAGCGGGGGCAAGGCCGGGACCGGGAGCAGGGGCAAGGCCCGGACCGGGAGCAGGGGCAAGGCCCGGACCGGGAGCAGGGGCAAGGCCCGGACCGGGAGCAGGTCCGGGGGGACGGTCTGGGTCCGGGGCGGGACCCGGGTGTGGTCCGGGGTGGCGCGGCGGAGCCCGGCGGCGGCTTCGCGCGCTTCACCGTCAGCTCCCACACGCTGCGCGCCCTCGCCTCCACCGAGCCCTCGGCCGAAGGCACCCGCCTGGTGCGCGACGTACGCCGCTCCAAGCGGCTCCTGCTGCTGCGCGCCGTCCTCGACTCCGTCCTCGACGCCCCGCCCGGCGCGGAGGCCGCCGAACGCTGGGCGCTCCTGGAGGAGGCCGAACGGCAGGACCCCGAGGCAGTGCGCGACGTCCTGCACTACCCCGCCACCGGCGTCTGGGCCGAGGAGACCCTGCGCCGCCTGCACGCTCCCCAGGGGCCCCCGCCCGACCTCGCCCACCTCGGGGCGCTCGCCGTCGCCGCCGCGCTGCGCGCCGGCATCGGATTCAAGGCCACCCTGCGGCCCGTCGGCGGCCGCCTCGCCCTGCCCACCCTCGGGCTGCTGCGCCCCGACCGCCCCGGCCCGCTCGCCCTCACCGAACGCTCCTGGGACTCCTGCGCCACCCTCCCGCTGCACGCCCTGCCCGGCGGCCGGACCGCCCTCGACGACCTCGACCCCTACCGCGCCCCGCCCGCCGCACACCCGGCACCCGTACGCCCGGCCCGGCGGCTCACCCCCAAGGGCCACAAGCGCTGGGACACCCAGTGGTCCGGCGCCCTCACCCTGCTGGAGCGCTACGACTCCACCCGCGCGGACGAGATCGGCCGGCTGCTGCGCTCCGTGGTTCCCCTCGCCGGCGGCACCCGCTCCAGCGGTGCCACCCTCCCCGCGGCCGCCGGTTCCGTCCTGGCCCGCGCCCAGGCCCCGCCGGCGCTGGCGGCGACCCTGGTCCACGAGGTGCAGCACGGCAAACTGGCCGCCCTCGCCGACATCCTCACCCTGCACACCGCCGACCGCACGCCCCGGCTCTGGGCCCCCTGGCGCAGCGACCCGAGGCCGCTGGAGGGGCTGCTGCACGGGGCGTACGCCCACCTGGCGCTGGCCGGGTACTGGCAGCGGGCCGCGCTGTACGGGGCCCGGGGCGCCTGGGCCCAGCACGCCCGGGTGCGCGCACAGGTCGCCGCCGTCCTCCCCGTACTGCGGGCTCAGCCGCAACTGACGCTAGCCGGGCGGGAGTTCGTGGACGGAATGGCGGCCGCCGAGCGGACCATGGACGAACTGCCGCCCCCCGGCGACCAGCACGCGACCGCCCGGCGCGCGCTGGAGCGCGAGCGGCGCGCCTGGTGCGAGGCCCACCCCGAACTCGCGGCATTCGTACAGGTCTGAGGGCCCCGGGCTGCGGTACCTTTCAAGCCCGCACAGAGCCCCCCGCACTGCCCCCGCACAGCCCTCCGCACCGCCCCCGCAACACCCCCGCACCGCCCCTCGCACCGCCTCACGTCCCGTCCACCGCCCGGACCCCAGGGAGACGGCCGCATGACCGGTACCGGTACGCGACTCGACCGCGACGGAGCCGCCCAGCCGCAGCGCTTCGTCATCAGCTTCGCCGGCTTCAACCGCCCCTGGGCGGTGTGGATCGCCCACCGCCTGGAGGAGCACGGCCACCGCGTCGCGCTCCAGCGCTGGGACCCCCAGACCAGCCCCGGCCTCGCCGAGGCCCTGGACGACCTCCCCCGGGCGGGGGGCAAGGTCCTCCTCGTCCTCAGCGAGCGGTACTTCTCCGCCGGCACCCACACCGACGAGGAGTGGAACACCGCCCTGCGCGCCGTCACCGAGGCCCACCCGGACCGGTTCGCCGCCGTCTGCCTCACCGACGCCCCGCTGCCCAGTGCCGTGGCCGCGCTGGAGAAGACCGACCTGTGGGGCCTGGACTCCTACGAGGCCGAGTACCGGGTGCTGCGCCGCCTGGACCTGCCCACCGACCGGATCGGCACCGAGAGCGGCCGCCGCGGGCCCCGCTTCCCCAACGACCCGCCCGAGATCTGGGGCCGGGTCCCGCGCCGCAACCCGCGCTTCACCGGCCGCAACGACGTCATCGGCCGGCTCCGCGAAGCCCTCACCGAGGCCCCGCCCGGCGCGTCCACCGTGACCCTGCTCGGGCTGTCCGGCGTGGGCAAGACCCAGGTGGCCACCGAGTACGCCTACCGCTTCGCCTCCGAGTACGACGTCGTCTGGTGGGTGCCCGCCGAGGACCGCCCCACCCTGCGCGAACGCCTCGCCGACCTGGCCCCCGCCCTCGGCCTGCCGCGCGGCGCCGGCAGCTACGGCGAGCAGATCCGGGCCGTCCTGGAGGCGCTGCGGCGCGGGGCGCCGTTCCACCGCTGGCTGATGGTCTTCGACGGCTGCGACAGCCCCGACGACCTCACCGACCTGCTGCCCTCCGGCGCCGGCGACGTGATCATCACCTCGCGCAACCGCGAATGGGCCGCCCGCCACACCAGCCTCGTCGAAGTCCCCCTCTACGCCCGCCCCGAGTCCATCACCTTCATCCGCCGCCGGGCCCGCCGCCTCACCGGCGAGGAGGCCGACCAGCTCGCCGAGGCACTGGAGGACTACCCCCTCGCCCTCGACCAGACCGCGGGCTGGCTCGCCGACTCGCCGATCGGCGTGGGCGATTACCTGAACCTCCTCCAGCGCCGGCTCGACTCCCACGAGGCCGTCACCCTCTCCGACGACTACCCGCTGCCCTTCCCGACCGCGCTGGCCATACTCCTCAACAACGTCCGGGAGAACTTCCCCGACGCCCTCGCCCTCCTGCGGCTGTTCGTCTTCTTCGCCCCCGGCAGGGTCCCGCTGCGGCTGCTGCGCGAGTTCCCCGCCGACGACGTGCCCGAACACCTCGCCGGGCTGATCAACGACCAGATCCGCTGGAACGCGGCCCTCAACAAGCTCGTCCAGTTCTCCGTCGTCCGTCTGGAGTACTCCGACCTCTCCGTGGAGGAGGGCGGTGGCCTGGAGACCGTGCAACTGCACCGCATGGTCCACAACATCGTCCGCGAGAACCTCGCCGAGGACGAGGCCGACCAGCTCTCCCGCGCCGTCCGCCAGGTCCTCGCCGCCGCCGACCCCGGCCGCCCCACCGACTCCCGGCTCTGGCCCCGCTACGCCGAACTCATCCCGCACCTCGACTCCGCCGGCGTCCTGACCAGCAGCAACCCCCGCATCCAGACCTTCCTGCTGCACTGTCTGCGCTACCTGATCCTCGCCGGCGAGTACCGCACCTGCCTGCGCCTGTCCGAGCAGACCGACGGCGTCTGGCGGGCCATGCTCGGCGACGACCACGACCAGGTCCGCGAACTCAGCTACCACTACGGCGGCGCCCTGCGGATGCTCGGCCGCTTCCGGCAGGCCGAGACCCTCGCCCGCTCGGTCGCCGACCGGCTCGTCACCGAACGCGGCGACCGCGACCTGGAGACCCTGCGCGCCACCAGCACCTACGCCGGGGTCCTGCTCAGCACCGCCAAGTTCGACCAGGCCCGGACCCTGCTGGAGCACGCCTTCGCCACCTACCGCGAACTCCTCGGCGAGGACGACTCCACCACCCTCAACGCCCAGAACAACGTCGCCGTCGTCCTGCGCCTCCTCGGCCGCTACCAGGAGGCCTACGACACCGACCTGGACACCCTGCGCCGCCGCGAACGGGTCCTGCGGGTCCGCCACATCGCCACCCTCTCCTCCGGCATCGGCTGTGCGATGGGCCTGCGCCTGATGGGCCGCTACCGCGAGGCCCTCGCCCGCCAGGAACAGGGCCTCAAGCTCAACACCCAGGTCCTCGGCCTCAACCACCCGCAGACCCTGCGCGCCGAACACAACCTCGGCATGTGCCTGCGCCGCTCCGGTGACATCCCCGGCGCCGGCGCCCGGCTGCGCGGCGTCCTGGAACGCTCCACCCGGGTGTTCGGGGCCGAGTTCCCCTGGACGCTGATGGTCGCCTCCGACTACGCCACCTACCTGCGCGAGTACGGGGACATCGAGGAGGCCCGCCGGATCTCCGAGGAGGTCGTCCGCGGCTACCAGTCCCAGCTCGGCCTCGCCCACCCGTACAGCATCGGCACCGTCGGCAACCTCGCCCTCGTACTGCGCGCCCAGGGCGAACGGACGGAGGCCCTCAACCTCGCCGAACAGGCCCTGGTCGGCATGCGGGCCGCGCTCGGCGACCGCCACCCCTGGACCCTGGGCTGCGCCCTGAACACCACCGGGCACCGCAACATCACCGGCCGCCTGGAGGACGCGCTCGACCTCAGCCGCGAGACCCTGCGCGGGGCCGAACGGATCCTCGGCCCCGACCACCCGATGGCGCTCAGCGCCCAGATCGCCCTCGCCGCGGACCTGCGCTCGGTACGGGAGGACGCGGAGGCCTCCAAGCACGAGGAGGCGGGCCTCAAGGCCCTCACCCGCACCCTGGGCCCCCAGCACGTCCACACCGTCTCGGCCCGCCAGCAGGCCCGCCCCTACTGGGACTTCGAGCCCCAGCCGTAGACGGCCGGTTCCCCGATGCGGCCCGGCAGGTCCCCGGACGGCCGGAAGGCCCGGCCCCCATCGGGGACCGGGCCTTCCAACTGTTCGGATCGGCGCGGCGACTACGCCTCGAAGACCTCGTTCATCAGGAGCTGCTGCTCCGCCTGGTGGCGCTTCGCGGAGCCCACCGCCGGGGACGAGCCGTGCGGACGCGAGACGCGGCGCAGGCGCTCGCCGGCCGGGATGTCGGCGCCGACGGCCAGGTCGAGGTGGTCGATCAGGTTCAGCGCGATGAACGGCCACGCACCCTGGTTCGCCGGCTCCTCCTGGGCCCAGATGTACTTCGCCGCGTTCGGGAACTTGGCGATCTCCGCCTGGAGTTCCGCTCCGGCCAGCGGGTACAGCCGCTCGATGCGGACGATCGCGGTGTCGGTGATGCCGCGCTTCTCCCGCTCGGCCTCAAGGTCGTAGTAGACCTTGCCCGCGCAGAAGACGACCTTGCGGACCGCGTTCGGGTCCACGGTCGAGTCGCCGATGACCGGACGGAACGAACCGGTCGTGAACTCCTCCGCCTTCGACGCCGCCGCCTTCAGACGCAGCATCGACTTCGGGGTGAAGACGATGAGCGGCTTGTGGTGCGGGTTGTGGACCTGCCAGCGCAGCAGGTGGAAGTAGTTCGACGGCAGGGTCGGCATCGCGACCGTCATGTTGTCCTGCGCGCACATCTGGAGGAAGCGCTCGGGACGCGCGGACGAGTGGTCCGGGCCCTGGCCCTCGTAGCCGTGCGGCAGCAGCAGCGTGACGCCGGAGGTCTGGCCCCACTTCTGCTCGGCCGAGGAGATGAACTCGTCGACGACGGTCTGCGCGCCGTTGACGAAGTCACCGAACTGCGCCTCCCACAGGACCAGCGCGTCCGGGCGGGCCAGCGAGTAGCCGTACTCGAAGCCCATGGCCGCGTACTCGGAGAGCAGCGAGTCGTAGACGTTGAAGCGGGCCTGGTCGTCCGACAGGTACAGCATCGGCGTGTAGTCCTCGCCGGTCTCCCGGTCGATGAGGACCGCGTGACGCTGGCCGAAGGTGCCGCGGCGGGAGTCCTGGCCGGACAGCCGGACCGGGGTGCCCTCCATCAGCAGCGAGCCGAAGGCCAGGGTCTCGCCCATGCCCCAGTCGATGGTGCCGTCGTCGATCATCGCCGCGCGGCGCTGCAGCTGCGGCAGCAGGCGCGGGTGGACGGTGACGTTCTCGGGGATGTTGACCTGGGACTCGGCGATCCGCTTGACGACGTCCTGGGAGATCGCGGTGTTCACGGCCACCGGGAACTCGGCCGCGGCCTGCGCCGGGGCCGGCACGCTGACGGGGGGCTGCGTGGCGGCCTCGCGGACCTCCGCGAAGACCTTCTCCAGCTGGCCCTGGAAGTCCTGGAGCGCCTGCTCGGCCTCTTCCAGGGTGATGTCGCCGCGACCGATGAGGGACTCGGTGTACAGCTTGCGCACCGAGCGCTTCTTGTCGATCAGGTCGTACATCAGCGGCTGGGTGAACGCCGGGTTGTCGGACTCGTTGTGACCGCGGCGGCGGTAGCAGATGAGGTCGATGACCACGTCCTTGTTGAACGCCTGGCGGAACTCGAAGGCGAGCCGCGCGACGCGGACCACGGCCTCCGGGTCGTCACCGTTCACGTGGAAGATCGGCGCCTCGATCATGCGGGCCACGTCGGTCGCGTACATCGACGAACGCGAGGACTCCGGGGCGGCGGTGAAGCCGACCTGGTTGTTGATGACCACGTGCACGGTGCCGCCGGTGCGGTAGCCGCGCAGCTGCGACATGTTCAGCGTCTCGGCGACCACACCCTGGCCGGCGAAGGCCGCGTCGCCGTGCAGGGCGAGCGGCAGCACCGTGAAGTCGGTGCCGCCCTTGTTGATGACGTCCTGCTTCGCGCGGGCCACGCCTTCCAGGACCGGGTCGACGGCCTCCAGGTGGGACGGGTTCGCGACGAGCGAGACCTTGATCTGCTCGCCGTCCAGGCCCGTGAAGGTGCCCTCGGCGCCCAGGTGGTACTTGACGTCGCCGGAGCCGTGCATCGACTTCGGGTCGAGGTTGCCCTCGAACTCGCGGAAGATCTGCGCGTACGACTTGCCGACGATGTTGGCGAGGACGTTCAGGCGGCCGCGGTGGGCCATGCCGATGACGACCTCTTCGAGGCGGGCCTCGGCCGCGGAGTCGATGACCGCGTCGAGCAGCGGGATGACGGACTCGCCGCCCTCCAGGGAGAAGCGCTTCTGGCCGACGTACTTCGTCTGCAGGAAGGTCTCGAAGGCCTCGGCGGCGTTCAGGCGGCGCAGGATGCGCAGCTGCTCCTCGCGCTCCGGCTTGGAGTGCGGGCGCTCGATGCGGTCCTGGATCCAGCGGCGCTGCTTCGGGTCCTGGATGTGCATGAACTCGACGCCGGTGGTGCGGCAGTACGAGTCGCGCAGCACGCCGAGGATGTCGCGGAGCTTCATCATCGACTTGCCGGAGAAGCCGCCGACCGCGAACTCGCGCTCCAGGTCCCACAGGGTGAGGCCGTGCTCGGTGATGTCGAGGTCGGGGTGCTTGCGCTGCTTGTACTCCAGCGGGTCGGTGTCGGCCATGACGTGGCCGCGGACCCGGTAGGAGTGGATCAGCTCGAAGACGCGGGCGGCCTTCGTGACGTCGTCGTCGTGGGAGGCGTCGATGTCGCGGTTCCAGCGGACCGGCTCGTACGGGATGCGCAGCGCCTCGAAGACGGCGTCGTAGAAGCCGTCCTGGCCGAGCAGCAGGTTCGCGACGATGCGCAGGAACTCGCCGGAGGCCGCGCCCTGGATGACCCGGTGGTCGTAGGTCGAGGTCAGGGTCATGACCTTGGAGATGCCCAGCTTGTTCAGGGTGTCCTGCGAGGTGCCCTGGAACTCGGCGGGGTAGTCCATGGAGCCGACGCCCATGATGACCGACTGTCCGGGCATCAGGCGGGGCACGGAGTGCACGGTGCCCAGGCCGCCGGGGTTGGTCAGCGAGACGGTGACGCCGGTGAAGTCGTCCATCGTCAGCTTGCCGACGCGGGCGCGGCGGACGATGTCCTCGTAGGCCTGCCAGAACTCGAAGAAGTTGAGGGTCTCGGCCTTCTTGATGCCGGCGACGACGAGCTGGCGGTCGCCGTTCGGCTTCACCAGGTCGATCGCGAGGCCGAAGTTCACGTGCTCCGGCTTGACCAGGGTCGGCTTGCCGTCCTTCTCCGCGAAGGAGTGGTTCATGGCCGGCATGGCCTTGATCGCCTGGACCATCGCGTAGCCGATGAGGTGGGTGAAGGAGATCTTCCCACCGCGGGCGCGCTTGAGGTGGTTGTTGATGACGATGCGGTTGTCGAACAGCAGCTTCACCGGGACGGCGCGGACGGAGGTGGCCGTCGGCACGTCGAGGGAGGCGTTCATGTTCTTGGCCACGGCAGCGGCCGGGCCGCGGAGCGTCACCAGTTCGGGGCCGGAGGGGGCCTCGGTGGCGGGCGCGGCCTTGGCTACGGGGGCGGCGGCCTGAGCCGGAGCCTGAGGGGCGGGCGCGGCCGGTGCGGCGGCCGGGGCCTGGGAGGTGACAGTCACAGCAGGGGCACCAGAGGGGGTGGCAGGAGCAGGGGCAGGAGCTGACACAGGCGGAGCGGCCGGAGCGGCCGGGGCCGCCCCGGGGGAGCCGTTGCCGGCGACGGGAGGCACGGCGCGCGCCGCCCCCGTGGCGGCGGCGACGGGGGCCTGAGGAGCTGCGGCGGAGGTGGCGGCCTGTGCGGAGGCGCCATCCGTCGTCGTGGACTTCCCGGGACCGTCCGCCTTCACCGGAGCGGCAGCGCCCCCCGGCTTGTAATCGGCGAAGAAGTCCCACCAGGCCCGGTCGACCGAGTTCGGGTCCTGGAGGTACTGCTGATAGATCTCGTCGACGAGCCACTCGTTCGCGCCGAAGCCTGAGGCAGGGGTCTTCCCGCCCTCTGCTGCTTCGGTCGTGGTGCTCGGGTTACTGGGGGACTGTGGCGACACGGCGGCAACCGCCCTCTTCCGCTTCACAAGGTATGGACAGCGGGAATAAAGGCTACGCCTCCTGGACGGTGCCTTGCAGGCCGGGCGGGACTTACGTCGCGCAGGTCACATCGAACGGCGGGTTTCACCACGTGGAATGGCGGGAAACAAGCGTGGTTCGGGTAGGGGGCACCCAGGTTGCGACCCCCGTGGCTTCGCACCCCTGACGACCCCGGGCACGTGTGGCCGAGATCATGTCCTTCCCACCAGAACCCTACGTCAAGACGATGCCGGTGAGCTGCCCGGAAGAGTGACAAGGATTCGGCAACCCCGTGACGATTCGGCCACGCCGATGTGCCCGCCGTGCAGGCCGACGGCCCAGCGGGCGATCGCCAGACCCAGCCCGGTACCCCCGTCCCCGCCGCGCGCCGCGCCCCGGTTGAACCGCTCGAAGACCCGGTGCCGCTCCGCCTCCGGAATTCCCGGACCCTCGTCGACGACCTCCAGGGCCAGGCTCCCGGGCGCGTCGCCGGCCCGGGCGCGGACCGTCACCCGGCCGTGCGGCGGACTGTGCTTGACCGCGTTGTCGATCAGGTTCGCCACCACCTGGTGCAGCCGCTCCGCATCGGCGTGCGCCGTCAGCTCCGGCGGGAACACGTCCAGGTGGAGGTGCACGTCATTACGGGTGTGCCCGCCCGAACCGGACGTCAGCCCCGGCCGCCCCGCGGCCGCCAGCCCCGACTCCTTCAGCACCCCCGACAGGTACGGCCACACCTCGAACCGGCGCGCCTTCAGCGGCACCACCCCGTTGTCCACCCGGGACAGGTCCAGCAGGGTCTCCACCAGCCGGCCGAGCCGTTCCGTCTGCTTCAGGGCCGTGCGCATCGTCTCCGGATCGGCCTGCGAGACCCCGTCCACGACGTTCTCCAGCACCGCCCGCAGCGCCGCGATCGGCGTGCGCAGCTCGTGCGAGACGTTCGCGACCAGTTCTCTACGGTGCCTGTCCACGGCCTCCAGGTCATCGGCCATCAGGTTGATCGTCGCGGCCAGATCGCCCAGCTCGTCGCGGCGTCCGGCGCCGCGCACCCGGCGCGTGTAGTCCCCGTGGGAGATGGCGCGGGCCACCGTCGTCATGTCGTCCAGCGGGGCCGTCAGGCTGTGCGCCACGAACTGGGTGATCAGCATCGAGGCGATCACCGAGAAGACCGTGATGAACCGGACCTCCGTGGCCGTGCGCAGCGCCACCATCAGCAGACCCGTGGTGATGAACACCGACACCACGACGAGCGTGCCCAGCTTCGTCTTGATCGAGAACGGCGAGTAGGGCCGCAACCCCGGTCCCGGGGGCCGGTCGCTCACGCCTGCGCCGGGGTCTCCAGGGCGTACCCGACGCCGTGGACCGTCCGGATCCGCTCCGCGCCGATCTTCCGGCGCAGCGCCTTGATGTGACTGTCGACCGTACGGGTGCCCGAGGCGTCCGCCCAGTCCCAGACCTCCGCGAGCAGCTGCTCCCGCGAGAGCACCGCGCGGGGCGTCCCCGCCAGGCACACCAGCAGGTCGAACTCGGTCGGCGTCAGGTGCACGTCCTCCGCCTGCACCCGGACCCGCCGCTGCGCGTGGTCGATCTCCAGGTCGCCCAGGCGCAGCGTGGCCCCGCGCGGGGCGGTCGCGGCCAGCGTGGCCCGCTCCACCCGGCGCAGCAGTACGTGGACCCGCGCGGCCAGCTCCCGCATGGAGAACGGCTTCGTCATGTAGTCGTCCGCCCCGACCCCGAGCCCGACCAGCATGTCGGTCTCGTCGTCCCGGGCGGTGAGCATCAGCACCGGAACGGGCCGCTGCGCCTGGACCCGGCGGCACACCTCCAGCCCGTCGAAGCCCGGCAGCATGACGTCGAGCACCAGCAGCTCCGGCAGCCAGCTCTCGGAGGCGGCCACGGCCGCCGGCCCGTCGTAGGCCGTCTGCACCTGGAAGCCCTCCGCCCGCAGCCGGGCCGCGATGGCGTCGGCGATGGTGCGGTCGTCCTCGACCACGAGCACGCGCCGCTGGGCGCCCGGGGTGGCCGCGGCGCCGTTGTGGGTGGTGTGTGTCTGTTCCATGTCCCGCCCCTGAAGATCCCGCGTGATGGGGTGCAGCGTAGAGGAGGCACCGGCCTGCGGCTATGTGCGGTTCGGACAGCGAACGAACGGGTGAACGGGCCGCGCACCGTGTTGCCGGACAACGCGCGGGGCGGTGGCCGGAAAGGGTCGGCGGCCCGGTGGACCCGTCCGGGCACGGCCCTAGAAGCCCGGCAGGGCCGCCAGGACCCGCTCCAGTCCGGGTGTCAGCGAGCCCTGGTCGGAGCTCACCGTGGACCCCTCGTACACGAACGTGTAGGCGAAGCCGTCGTAGACCGGCGGGTCCGTCGTCGCGTCGGCCGGCAGGCGCGGCAGGTCCGCGGCGCGCAGCGCGGTGCGCAGCGCCTCCAGAGCGGACGGGGGCAGCTGCCCGGCCTCCGGCCGCGCGGTGCCCGCCGTCCGGGTCCACGAGCCGTCGCCCCGGACGGTGAGGACGACCGTACGGCCGGCGAACCCGCCGGTGCGGGTGACGGTGACCAGCCGCTCGGCGGCGGGATCCGGGCTCGGGGACGCCGACGGGGCCGGACGGCCCGGGGACGCCGGGGTCCCGGCGGTGGCGCCGGATGTCACCCCGGCCGTCACCCCGGCCGTCGCGCCGGATGTCGCCCCGGCCGAGGGTCCGCCGGGCCCGGGGGAGCCGCCGCCCGCGCCGCAGCCGACCAGTACCGCCACCGCCAGCAGGGCCCCCGCCGCCGTCCCCGCCGTCCGCCCGTTCCGTACCGTTCGCACATTCGCCTCCCGGGTACCCCGGCCGACCCCGACCATGGACTTCCATCCCACCACGGAACCCATCCCCGGAGGCCGTCATCCGCCGCATCGCCGCATGGCGCTTGCTGCCCCCGCTGCTCGCCGTCCTCCTCGGCGTCCTCGCGCTGGAACGCGGACCCGGCGGCGGCAGCATGTGGCGCGACGAGTCCACCACCTGGCAGGTCGCCCACCGCCCCCTGGCCGATCTCGCCGGACTCCTGGCACGGGTCGACGCCGTCCACGGCCTGTACTACCTGCTGATGCACACGGTCTTCGACCTGTGGGACGGGGGCCTGTGGGCGTTGCGCCTGCCCTCCGTGGCCGGCGCCGCCCTCGCCGCCGCAGGTGTGGCCGCGATCGCCCACCGCCTCGCGGGGGAGCGGGCCGCGCTCCTCGCCGGCACCGCCTACGCCCTGCTCCCGCCCGTACAGGCCTACGCCCAGGAAGGACGCTCGTACGCCCTCGTCTCGGCGGCGGTGGTCTGGGCCACCCACCTGATGCTGTGCGGGCGGTGGGCTGCCTACGCCGCCGTGCTGCTCCTCGGCTGCTGGCTGCACGAGTTCGCCGTCCTGGCCCTGCTCGCCCATGCCCCCGTCGCCCGTCGCTCGCGCGGCTGGCGGTGGAGCGCGGCGGCCGTGGTGGCCGGGCTGGCGCCGCTGGCACTGCTGAGCGCCGGACAGGCGCGGGCGCAGCTGGGCTGGCTCGGACGGCCCTCCTGGCAGGACTGGGCGGCCTACGGGGTGCTGGCGGGCGCGGTGCTGCTGCTCGCGCGGGGCGCCCGCGAGCGGGGCCTCGCGGACCTGGCGCGGGTCGCCGTACCGCTGGCCCTGCTGCCGCCCGGACTGCTGATGACGGTGTCCCTGGTGCACCCCTGGTACGTCGACCGGTACGTCCTCTACGCGCTCGCCGGACCCGCCCTCCTCGTCGGGGCCCGGCTCGCCCCCGCGCGCGGCCGGCGGCCCTGGCTGCTGGTCGCCGTCCTGCTGGTGCCCCTGGGCTGGTGGTCGGTGTGGCTGCGGACCCCCGAGAGCCGCAAGGACGACGTCCTCGCGGTGGCCGCCGCCGTCCGGGAGCGGGCCCGCCCCGGGGACGCGGTGCTGTTCATGCCGTCGCGGCGGCGCGAGTGGCTGCTGTCCTCGCCCGCCGCCTACGCGGGCCTGCGCGACGTGGCCCTGGAACGCTCCCCCCGGGCCTCGGACACCCTCCAGGGCACCGAACTGCCCCCGGAGCGGATCCGGGAGGCGCTGCTGCGCTCGCCCCGGGTGGTCGCCCTGCTGGACCCGGACGGGCAGCCGCTGGACCCGTACCCGCGCGAGGCCGCCAAGCGGGAGGCGCTGGCCGCCGGCTTCGAACGCTGCTCGGTGACGCCGGTGCGGGGAGCCCGGGTCGCGGTGTACGCGAGGGCGGGCGGCTGCGGCTGAGCCGGGCCGGGGCCACGGTGGGCGGCTGCGGCTGCGGCTGCGGTTGAGCCGGGCCGGGGTCCGGCCGGGCCGGCCGGGGCCGACTCGCCCCCGGCCGGGGCCCGTTGCCCCCGCCGGCGGGGGCCGGGGGAGGATGGTGCGACCCGCGTCAGACACCCCGTCGGGCGGCACGCCCCGGCGGGCGGAGCCCGGCGCGCATCCGGAGGTGCCGCATGCCCACACCCGACCCCACCGGTCCGGACCCCACCGGTCCCGACGCCGCCGGTCCGGACTCCACCCGTCCCGACCCCGCCGCGTTCGGGCCGCTCGTGGGGGTCGAGTGGCTCGCGGAGCGGATCGGCGGGACCGGGCCGGTCCTGTTCGACGCCTCCGTCGGCGCCCACCGGGGCGCCCCCGCCCGGATCCCCGGCGCGCGGCCCTTCGACCTCGACGGCGTCCTGTCCGACCACACCGCCGCCGCGCCGCACACCATGCCCGCCGCCGCGGAGTTCGCCGACGCCATGCGCGGCCTCGGCCTCGACGACACCGACACCGTGGTCGTCTACGACGGCGCCGGGATCTACTCCAGCGCCCGCGCCTGGTGGATGCTGCGCGCCATGGGCTTCACCCGCGCCGCCGTCCTCGACGGGGGCCTGCCCGCCTGGACCGCCGCGGGCCTGCCCGTCGAGGACGTCCCGGCGGCGTACGGGGGCCTGCGCGGCTCCTTCACCGCCCGGCCGCGCCCCGGGCTGCTGGTGGACGCCGACACCGTCTCGGCGGCGCTGGCCGATCCGGCGGCCGTCGTCCTGGACGCCCGCACCCGGGAGCGCTTCGAGGGCACCGCCCCCGAACCGCGGCCCGGACTGCGCGGCGGTCACATGCCGGGCGCGGTCAGCCTGCCGTTCGGGGAACTGCAGGGGCCGGACGGGCGGATGCGGCCGACGCAGGAGCTGCGTACGGCGTTCGCCGCCGTGGCGGACGGCCGCGAACGCCTCTTCTTCAGCTGCGGCTCGGGGGTGACGGCCTGCGTCCTCGCCCTCGGCGCGACCCTGGCCGGCCGCGAGGACGGGCTGGCGGTGTACGACGGCTCCTGGAGCGAATGGGGACTCCCCTCCCCGGACCGCCCGGTGACCTCCGGCCCCTGACCGCCCCGCCCCGACCGGGGGACAACCCCACCCCGGCTCCGGGTGCCGGCCCCAGCGCCCGGCGGCCCCGGGGCGGCGAGAGTGGACGGCATGTCAGCCCACATCGCGTCAGCCCGCCCCGGCCGGAAGGCCCTCGGCGGCGTCGTCACCGTCGCCGCGCTCCTCCTCGCCGGCTGCTCCCTGCCCGGGGGCACGACCAGGAGCCTCACCGCCGACGCCACCGTGACCGAGGCCGTCACGGCGGTCGAGGTGACGGACGCGCGCCGCGGTTCCATCGAGGTCACCCCCGGCACCGGCCCGGGGGTGAACGTCCACCGGACCGTGCACTACCGCGGCGACCGGACCCCCGAGCCCGGCCAGCGGGTCTCCGACGGTGTACTGACCTTCACCACGGGCTGCGCGGACTCCTGCTGGGTCGACTACCGCCTGGAGGTGCCCGCCTCCGCGAAGGTCCGCCTCGACAACAGCAGCGGCCGCATCACCGTGGCGGGGGTCGCGGCCGCCGAGGTCACCTCCGACTCCGGGGACGTGCGCGCCGAGCGGATCGCCGGCCCGCTGAGGATCCGTACCGCGTCGGGCGACATCGAGGCCACCGACCTGCGCGCCCCCGACGCCGAGATCCGCTCGGGCTCCGGCGACGCCACCCTCGGCTTCGCCGCGCCCCCGGCCTCGCTGTCGGTCACCACCGCCTCGGGGGAGGTCCGGGCCCGGCTGCCCGAGGCCCCGTACGAGGTGACGGCCTCCACGACCTCCGGCGACCGTGACGTCACCCTGGCCTCCACCCCCGCCGCGCCCTCCCGGCTGTCCTTCCGCACCACCTCGGGGGACCTCCACGTCTCCGGCTGACGCGGACGCCCGTGCCACCCCCGCAGCGGGCCGGAACGTCCCGTCCTCAGCGGGAGGGGCCGGGAGGCGCGTCGACGCGGCGCTGGTTGCTCGTGCCGCAGGCCAGGCAGACGATCCAGTCCCGCATCCCGCCGTCCTCGTGCCGCCACGGGACTCCGGCGACGTTCCCCTCGGACCCGCAGAACACGCACACCTCCTCCTCCCCCTCCAGCCGCCGCATCGGCCGGAGGGGGCCGTCCGGCGGGTTCCGGACGCCCAGCCAGTCGCAGCCGGGGCAGTTCCACCACTCCTCGTCGCTCCTCGGCCGCGGCGGCCCGCCGCCCCAGAGGTTCCTGCGCCGCAGGACCTGGAACGACGCCGGCTCCCGCCCGCAGCGCGGGCATTCGGGGACGGTCACGGCCGCCCTCCCTTCTTCGCGTCCGGTCTTCTCGGGTCGAGAACTCGCAGCTCACAGCAGCCCCGGGGGCCTGCGCGCAGGTGTTCGCCCCCGGCGAACGGGAGTTGGGGAACATCGTGGGGCGCAGATGCATTGAGTCGGCATAGCTCAACTTCACTGCCGGAGGGAAGATCATGGCTTCGACGTCCGTAACGCTCACCCTGCCCGTGCTGCCGCTCGACGACGAGGTCGTGCTGCCCGGAATGGTCGTTCCGCTGGACCTGTCCGACGCCGAGGTGCGCGGAGCCGTGGAGGCAGCGCAGGCGGCGGCCGGGAGCGGAAAACCCCGGGTCCTGCTCGTGCCCCGGGTCGACGGCAAGTACACCGGCACCGGCGTGCTGGGGACCGTCGAGCAGGTCGGCCGGCTCTCCGACGGGGATCCCGGCGCGCTGATCCGCGGACGCGGGCGCGTCAGGATCGGGGCCGGCACGACCGGGCCCGGGGCCGCGCTCTGGGTGGAGGGCGAGACCGTCGACGAGAAGGTGCCCGATCCGCTGCCCGGGGCGGTCGCCGAGCTCGTCAAGGAGTACAAGGCCCTCGCCACCACGTGGCTCAAGAAGCGCGGCGCCTGGCAGGTCGTGGACCGGGTCCAGCAGATCGAGGGCGTCTCGGCGCTCGCCGACAACTCCGGCTACTCGCCCTTCCTGACCACCGCCCAGAAGGTGGAACTGCTGGAGACCGCCGACCCGGTCGCCCGCCTCAGGCTCGCCGTCAAGGCGCTCGGCGACCACCTCGCCGAGCAGGACGTCGCCGAATCCATCGCCAAGGACGTCCAGGACGGCGTCGACAAGCAGCAGCGCGAGTTCCTCCTGCGCCGCCAGCTCGAAGCCGTCCGCAAGGAGCTGCGCGAGCTGAACGGGGAGCAGGAGGGCGAGGAGTCCGACGACTACCGCGCCCGCGTCGAGGCCGCCGACCTCCCCGAGAAGGTCCGCGAGGCCGCCCTCAAGGAGGTCGAGAAGCTCGAACGCGCCAGCGACCAGAGCCCGGAGGGCTCCTGGATCCGCACCTGGCTGGACACCGTCCTCGAACTGCCCTGGAACGAGCGGACCGAGGACCGGTACGACATCCAGGGCGCCCGCGCCGTCCTGGACGCCGAGCACGCCGGACTCGGCGACGTGAAGGACCGCATCACCGAGTACCTCGCCGTCCGCAAGCGGCGCGGCGAGCGCGGCATGGGCGTCATCGGCGGCCGGCGCGGCGGAGCCGTGCTCGCGCTCGTCGGCCCGCCCGGCGTCGGAAAGACCTCCCTCGGCGAGAGCGTGGCCCACGCCATGGGCCGCAAGTTCGTCCGCGTCGCCCTCGGCGGCGTCCGCGACGAGGCGGAGGTGCGCGGCCACCGCCGCACCTACGTCGGCGCCCTGCCGGGCCGCATCGTCCGCGCGATCAAGGAGGCCGGTTCCATGAACCCGGTCGTCCTCCTCGACGAGATCGACAAGGTCGGCTCCGACTTCCGCGGGGACCCGGCCGCCGCCCTCCTGGAGGTCCTGGACCCGGCGCAGAACCACACCTTCCGCGACCACTACCTGGAGGTGGAACTGGACCTGAGCGACGTGGTCTTCCTGGCCACCGCCAACGTCCTCGAAGCCATCCCCGAGGCCCTGGCCGACCGCATGGAACTGGTCCGCCTCGACGGGTACACCGAGGACGAGAAGGTCGTCATCGCCCGCGACCACCTGCTGCCCCGCCAGCTGGAGCGTGCGGGCCTGGCCGCCGACGAGGTGGTACTGGAGGAGGAGGCCCTGCGCAGGCTCGCGGGCGAGTACACCCGCGAGGCGGGCGTGCGCACCCTGGAGCGGTCCATCGCCCGGCTGCTGCGCAAGGTGACCTCCCAGCACGAGCTCGGCGAGCGGGAACTGCCCTTCACCATCGGCGCCGACGACCTGCGCGCCCTGATCGGGCGGCCGCACCACGTCCCGGAGTCCGCTCAGGACCCCGCGGAACGGCGCACCGCCGTCCCCGGCGTGGCCACCGGCCTCGCCGTGACCGGCGCCGGAGGCGACGTGCTCTTCGTCGAGGCCTCGCTCGCCGACCCCGAGACGGGGGCCGCCGGGCTCACCCTCACCGGCCAGCTGGGCGACGTGATGAAGGAGTCGGCGCAGATCGCGCTGAGCTTCCTGCGCTCGCACGGCGCGGAACTGGAGCTGCCGGTCGCCGACCTCAAGGACCGGGGCGTGCACATCCACTTCCCGGCCGGCGCGGTCCCCAAGGACGGCCCCAGCGCGGGCATCACCATGACCACGGCCCTCGCCTCGCTGCTCTCCGGCCGCCAGGTCCGCACCGACGTGGCCATGACCGGCGAGGTCTCCCTCACCGGCCGGGTGCTGCCCATCGGCGGGGTCAAGCAGAAGCTGCTGGCCGCGCACCGGGCGGGCCTGACCACCGTGATCATCCCCAAGCGCAACGAGGCCGACCTGGACGACGTCCCGGCCGAGGTGCTGGAGGGGCTGGAGGTGCACCCGGTGACGGACGTGCGCCAGGTGCTGGAGCTGGCCCTGTCCCCGGCCGCGATCTCCTTCACCAAGGCCGCCTGACCTGCGCACGAGAGCTCCGCACGGCCCGGGGACCCGCATCGGCGGGGCCCCGGGCCGTCGGCACGCCCCCTGCGAAATACTGGGCCCCTACAGCGGGCCCGGAGCGGGCCCGCAGCGGGACACCACCACCGATCGGAGCCGGACGTGCACGGGAGCGAAGACCAGGAGTTCCTTGCCCTGGAGCGGGAGCTGTCCGTCTTCCTCCGGCGGGCCCGCGCCTCCTCCGGCGAGATGGCCCGGGCGCTCCACCCGGAGCTGGAGCCCGCCGCGTACGGGCTGCTCGTCCGGCTGGAGGCCGCCGGCCGCCAGCGGGCCACCGAGCTCGCCGCCTACTTCGGGGTCGGCAAGGCCACCATGAGCCGCCAGCTGCGCGCCCTGGAGGTCCTGGGCCTGGTGGCCCGCGAGCCGGACCCGGCCGACGGCCGCGCCTTCCTCGTCGGCCTCACCGACGAGGGCCGGGCCCGCTTCCTGCGCGTACGGGGAGCCCGCCGCGAGCAGTACATGCGCAAGCTGGCCGACTGGGACCGGGGCGAGGTGGCGGAACTGGCCCGCCTGCTCAACCAGCTGAACTCCGGCGAGGAGTAGGAGGAGCAGGCGGAGCAGGCGGAGCGAACCGGCCGGCCCGGGGGAATGAGGGCCGGTCGCCCCGGGGGAGCGGGGCCGGTCGCCGTGCGGGCTCAGAGCTCCGCGTAGACCGCCGAGGCGTCGTCGTGCCGCTTGTGCCGGGCCGGCGGACGCAGCGGATCGGACTCGATCGCCCGTACCCGCCCGATCAGCCCCTCGGCGCCCTCCTCGCGCAGCACGTCCAGACAGGCGGCCCAGTCGCCCTCCCCGAACGTGTCCGTCCACCGGCTCGCCCCGTCCGTCAGCGCCGCGACCGCCGCCACCTCCCCGCGCGGGGTGTGCCCGGTGACCGCGCGGGCCGCCACCGCCGGATCGGCCGCCGCGGTGAAGAAGCCCCCGGCGGCGTTGCGCAGCGCGTCCGTCGCCGCCACCGAGCCGAGCACCTCGCGCGGGATCCGGTCCAGCCGGTCGTCGAGCACCGCCGTCACCCCGCCGTCGGGCGCGCGGAGCAGGAGCACGGAGTCCGAGAGCACGAGGTGTTCCACGCGGGCCCCGTCCCAGCGCACCACGACGACCGTCGCCTGCGGGGTGCGGACGTGAGAAAGGTCACAGGTTTGACGGTGTGCGTCGGCGGTGTCGCCGATGGCGCGCGCCAGGATCCGGTCCAGCGGCATGTCCCGTCGCGATCCGGACAGTTCGGTCAATCGGCCGCCGAGCCGCGCCGAGAACCAGGGCACTCCGTGCACGCACCCGTCGTCGCCGCGCGGCGGGGTGACTCCGTCCAGGACGACCAGGACGCCACCTCCCGTCGCAGGTATCGCGGCCGACACCCAGTCCTCGTTGGGGCGTTCCGGGTTGCCGGGGGCCGAGGCCAGGTCGATGCGCATACGGACATTCTGCCCGCCGGGAACTCCCGGGCCCCGTAAGGTCCATACCAATCACGGTGTGTACGGGCCGCGCGCCCGCACCGCGGCCGGAGCGGCCCCGCGGGCATGTGGGCGGGCATAGTGCCAAAGCCCGGCTCGATCTTTCAACCACCCGTCCACGGCGGCCCCCTGACACGGGGTGCCCGAGTTGGTCGGCCACTCCTCCGTGATGTTCACTCCTTCGAGTGGCCGGGTGGGCGATGTGCGGCTCTCCTCCCAACACGCTGCAAAGGTCTGAGGCGGTACGAGGGGGCAGGGGGCGTTTACTTGTTGACCGGCCGTTACCTCGGCCACACGAGTAGACGAGCACGAGCACACGTACAGGATTGCGAGCACCGGTGCAGAAGAAGCGGTCTCGGAAGAACGGCACCGCCAGCGCCGACGGACCCGCCATCGCAGGACGGCGCGTCCGCGTCCGCCGCAGGCTGGTGATCGGGGTGGCAGTCGCCGGACTCACCGTCCTCGCGGCCGGCACCCCCGCCGTCGTCTCCGCCACGAGGGAACTGAACGACTCACAGCGCCTGGTCACCCTCGCGGAACAGACGCAGCACACCCTCACCCTCGCCCACCTCCTCGGCGACGAGCGCGACGCCGTCGTCGAGTACGCGGCGAAGGGACGGCCCGGCAACGCCAAGGCCGCCATCGACGAGCGCACGGCGCGCACCGACCGGCAGATCGCCGAGATCAGGCCCGAGGCCGACGGGGAACTCGCCCGCGCCCTCGGCCGGATCAAGGGCGTCCGCACCGAGGCCGTCGACGGCAAGGGCACCGCCCTCGCCGCCCAGCAGGCCTACGCGGGCGCCATCACCGAACTCCTCGCGCCCGGCGACCGGCTCGCCGAACTCACCCCGCCCCGCGCGGAGGCCGCCCTGGCCCTCACCCGGCCCATGGCCCCGCTGGGACAGGCCGTCGACCAGGCCTCCGCCACCCGCGGACTGCTGCTCGCCGCGCTGGCCGTCCCCCGGGCCGAGCAGCCTCCGGGCGCCGCCGTCGCCGACGAACTCACCGCCGCCGCCCAGCGGTCCCGGGTCCGGGAGCAGGCCGCGCTGGACGACTTCAACCGCGCCGCGCGCCCCGACGTACGGCAGACCCTCGCGGTCACCGTCACCGGCCCCGAGGTCAAGACCGCCGAGGACCACCTCAAGCGGCTCACCGACCGGCCCACCCTCACCCCGGCCGACCGCAAGGTCGACGCCGGCGCCGTCGCCACCGCGCTCACCGCCCGGATCGACCGGATGCGGTCGGTGGAGTCCACCCTCGCCGGCCAGCGGGCCACCGCCCTCGCCACCCTGCGCGACGACGACGTGACCCGGCTCGAACTGATGGTCGCCGGCCTCGGCGTGCTCTTCCTGTTCGTCATCGGCTTCTCCACCGCGATCGCCCGCTCCCTGACCCGTCCGCTGTCCGTGCTGCGCCGCGGCGCGGAGCGGCTGGCCACCCCGGAGGGCTCCGTCGAGCCGGTGCGCTTCACCGGCCGCAACGACGAGTTCGCCGAGGTCGTGCGCCACCTCAACGCCGTACGGGACCAGACGGTCGCCCTGCACACGAAGATCGCCGGCCTCGACGCCGACCGGCGCCGCCTCATCGGCCGCAACGAGGCCCTCTCCTCGGGCCGCGAGGCGCTGGAGGCGGAACTCAAGGAACTGCGGGCCGGGCTGGAGGAACACCGCCGGGTCATGTCGACGACCTCGGTCTCCCTCTCGCTGCGGACCCTGGGCCTGGTCGAGCGGCAACTCGCCGTCATCGAGGAACTGGAGTCCAAGGAGGGCGACCCGGACCGGCTCGCCACCCTCTTCAAGCTGGACCACCTGGCGACCGTGATGCGCCGCCACAACGAGAACCTGCTGGTCCTCGCCGGACAGGAACACGGCCACGGGCAGAGCCTGCCGGTGCCGCTGGTCGACGTCATGCGGGCCGCCGTCAGCGAGATCGAGCGCTACGAGCGGGTCGACCTGGCCGTCATGCCGATCGCGACGCAGGTCGCCGGGCACGCCGCCGACGACATCTCGCACGTCCTGGCCGAACTCCTGGAGAACGCCACCACCTTCTCGCCGCCCGAGGTCAAGGTGAAGGTCTCCGGCCTGGTCCGGGACTCCGGCGACGTCGTCCTGACCGTCGTCGACGAGGGCATCGGCGTCAGCGGCGACCGGCTCGACGCGCTGAACCTGCGCCTGTCCACCCCCGAGGCCTACGACGAGGAGCCCGAGGCCGAGCACGGTCTGGGCCTCGGCCTGTACGTCGCCGGGCGGCTCGCGGCGCGCCACGGCGTGACGGCCGAGCTGCGTGCCCCGCGGCACGGTGGCACGGAGGCGCTGGTCGTCATCCCCGCGCACCTGCTCCCCGCCGGTCCGCCGGCCTCTCCGGTGCACACCCTGGCCTCGCCGGGCGCTCCCGCGCTCCAGCTGCCCGGGGTGGTCGCCGAGGCCAACGAGAACACCCTGCCGCCGAGGCTCCGCCCGGAGCCCGTGACGGCGGAGGCGGAAGTGGAAGGCGCCCTCGCGGAGGCCCTGCCGGGCGAGGTCGCGGACGGCTCCGTGACGGACGGCTCCGTGACGGACGGCCTCCTGTCGGACGGCCCGCTGTCGGAGGGGCTGCTCGCGCGCTCCGAGACGGCGGCCGAGGACACGGAGCCGGAGGCTCCGGCCCGCGTGGTCACCCTGGCCGAAGCCTTCGAGGCCGACGCCCAGGTGCCGGACGCCCAGGTGGCCGACGCCCTGGAGTCCGAGTCCCCGGAGTCCGAGTCCCCGGAGCCTGACGCTCCGGCCTCCGACGCCCAGGCGACCGAGCCCCTGGCGTCCGACGCCCCGGTGTTCGACGCCCTCGTGTCCGAGTCGCCGGGGTCAGAGCCCCCGGCGTCCGACGCCCCGGCGGAGCCCGCCGAGGTACCGGACGAGGAGGCCCCCACCCGGGTCGTCCCGCTGGCCGAGGCCTTCGAGGACGCCCCGCCGCCCCCGGCCGACCAGGTCTTCACGGCGTTCGCCGAGCCGGAGACCCCGGCCGAGGAACTGCTGGCCCGCGTCGTCCCCCAGGCCGAGGGCCAACCGGACGCGCAGGGCTTCACCGTGACCCCACCCGAGGCCGAGACGACCGCCCACCGGCGCGTCGCCGACGCCGAGGACGGTTTCGTACCGCGCCAGGGCAGCCACCCCGGCCACGCACCCGAGGCCGGCACCGGAACCACCCCCGGACCCGTCGCCGCAGCCCTCTCCGAGGCCGTCACCGACAAGGGCCTCCCCAAGCGCACCCCGCGTTCCGTCCCCGGCCCCGCCGCCGGACGCCCCGCCGCGGCCCGCCCCGAGCCGCGCCGGGTGGACGCCGAAGAACTGCGCCGTCGCCTCGGCGGGTTCTACCAGGGCGCCCAGGACGGGCGGCGCGTGGCCGCCGCCGAACTCGCGCAGGACCGCGGGCAGGGGCAGGGACACACCGACCAGGGGGACACCGCACAGGAGGCCCGCACATGACCGCGCCCAGTACGTACGGACTGAGCACCCAGGCCCGCAACCTGCAGTGGCTGCTGACCGACCTGGTCGAGGAGGTGCCCGGAGTCAACTCCGTGGCCGTCGTCTCCTCGGACGGTCTCCTGCTGCTCTCCTCCGAACCGGGGGCCTCGGACACCCCCCAGGAGGGACGCCCCAAGGGCCCCCGCGGAGCCTCGGCCGACCTCGCCACCATCGTCTCCGGACTCGGCAGCCTCACCACCGGCGCCGCCGCCCTCATGGAGTTCGGCGCGGTCAAGCAGACCATGGTGGCGATGGAGAACGGCTCCGTCTTCGTCATGGCCATCAGCGACGGCTCCCTGCTCGGCGTGCACGCCACGCCCGACTGCGACATGAGCGTCATCGCCTACCACATGGCCCTGTTCGTCGGCCGGGCCGGCCACGTCCTGACCCCCGAAGTCCGCAGTGAACTGCGCCAGTCGATGGAGAAGACCCCGTGAGGAGTACGGCCTCCGACCGACTGCCGATACGCGGCGCCGACCGCCGCCCCGCCCGCGTCCGCCCGTACTCCCTCACGGGCGGCCGCACCCGCTTCACGCAGGTCCTGCTGGTGGAGACCTTCGTCGCCGCCCTCGACACCGGCCCGGCCAAGACGCCCGACCGCATGCCCGAGATGCGGGCCATCGTCGAGGTCTGCCGCCGCATGCGCACGATCGCCGAGATCGCCGCCCTGCTGAAGCTGCCCCTCGGTGTCGTCCGCGTCCTCGTCAGCGACCTCGCCGACCAGGGCCGGGTCCGCGTCTACGGCACCGGGCACGGCACCGGCCGGCCCGAACGCGCGCTGCTGGAAAGGGTGCTCAGTGGTCTTCGCCGTCTCTGACCCCGCCGCCCTGCTGGACGACGAACCGGTCCAGCCCTGGCAGTACGACCGTTCGCGCGCGCCCGTCGCCGTCAAGGTGCTCGTCGCGGGCGGCTTCGGCGTCGGCAAGACCACCTTCGTCTCCTCCGTCTCCGAGATCACCCCACTGCGCACCGAGGCGGTGATGACCCAGGCCGCCGCACCCACCGACGACCTCACCGGCACCCCGGACAAGCACACGACGACCGTCGCGATGGACTTCGGCCGCATCACCCTCGACGACGACCTCGTGCTGTACGTGTACGGAACCCCGGGCCAGGAACGGTTCTGGTTCATGTGGGACGACCTCGTCCGCGGGGCCATCGGCGGACTCGTCCTCGCCGACACCCGCAGGCTGCGCGACTGCTTCCCCGCGCTCGACTACTTCGAGAGCTGCGGGCTCCCGTACGCCGTCGCCGTCAACCACTTCGAGGGCTCACAGGCCTACGACGTCGAGGACGTGCGGGAGGCGCTCACCATCCCGCCGGAGGTCCCCGTCGTCATCATGGACGCGCGGCGCCGGGCGACGGTCGTCGAATCCCTGCTGACCCTCGTGGGCCACGCGCTGGACGCCACCCCCGAATAGCCCGAACCGTCCCGCAGATTGAGAACGTGAGATGCGCAGGATACTTGTCGTGGGGGCCGGCCAGTCCGGTCTCCAGCTCGCCCTCGGCCTCCAGGCGAAGGGGTACGAGGTCACCCTCATGTCCAATCGGACGGCGGACGAGATCCGCACCGGGCGGGTCATGTCCACGCAAGTCATGTTCGACTCGGCCCTCCAGCACGAGCGCGACCTCCAGCTGAACTTCTGGGAGCGCCAGGCCCCCCGGATCGAGGGCGTCGGCGTCTCGGTCGCCGCCCCCGACGGCTCCCGCCCCATCGACTGGCTCGGCCGTCTCAAGGGCTACGCCCAGTCCGTCGACCAGCGCGTGAAGATGGCCGGCTGGCTCGACACCTTCACCCAGCGCGGCGGCCAGCTGGTCATCCACGGCGCCTCCGTCGCCGACCTGGACTTCTTCTCCCGCACCTACGACCTGGTGCTGGTCGCCGCGGGCAAGGGCGAACTGGTCTCCATGTTCGAGCGGAACGCGGTGCGCTCGCCCTACGACGCCCCCCAGCGCGCCCTCGCCGTCAGCTACGTCCACGGACTCGGGCCGCGCCCCGAACACCCGGAGACCGAAGCCGTCCGCTGCAACCTGGTCCCCGGCGTCGGCGAACTGTTCGTCATGCCGACCCTCACCACCTCCGGCCGGGCCGACATCCTCTTCTGGGAAGGCCTCCCCGGTGGCCCGCTGGACGTGTTCCGGGGCGTCAACGACCCGGGGGAGCACCTGGCGCTGACGCTGGAACTCATGGAGAAGTTCACGCCCTGGGAGTACGCCCGCGCCACCAAGGTGGAGCTGACGGACGCCGGCGGCACCCTCGCGGGCCGCTACGCCCCCGTGGTCCGCAACCCCGTCGGCCGGCTGCCGGGCGGCGGCCTGGTGCTGGGCGTGGCCGACGTGGTCGTGGCGAACGACCCGATCACCGGCCAGGGCTCGAACTCGGCCGCCAAGTGCGCGGCCTCGTACCTCTCCTCCATCCTCATGCACGGCGACCAGCCGTTCGACGAGGCCTGGATGAAGGCCACCTTCGACAAGTACTGGTTCACCACGGGCATGCCGGTCACCGAGTGGACCAACGCCATGCTCGGCGTCCCGCCGGAGCACGTGCTGGAGCTGATCGGCGCGGCCGGCCGGCTCCAGCCGGTGGCGGACCGTTTCGCCAACGGCTTCGACAACCCGGCCGACTTCGACTCCTACTTCTACGAGCCCGAGGACACGGCCGACTACCTGGCCGAGGTGTCCTCGTCGCTGTCCCCCATCTCGGCGGAATAGCCCGCGTCGTCCCCCGCCGTCGCGCCCTCGGGCAGCGGCGGCGGGGTGAACTCCGCCAGCGGAATCCCCTCGGGATCCGGCCGCACCGCCCCCAGCAACGGGTTCGCGGCGATGGGGGACACCTTCACGGTGGCACCCGGACGGGGCGCCTGGATCACCTTCCCGTCCCCGATGTACAGGGCCACGTGGGTCGCCTTCGGGAAGTAGACCACCAGATCGCCCGGCCGCAGCCGGTCCAGCGGCACCCGGGGGAGCCGCGCCCACTGCTCCTGGCTGGTCCGGGGGATGGAACGCCCGGCGTGCTCCCAGGCCTTCGAGGTCAGCCCCGAGCAGTCGAAGGAGGCCGGCCCCTCCGCGCCCCACACGTACGGCTTGCCGATCTGCGCCGTCGCGTACCGCAGGGCGGCGCCCCCGGCGGCGGTGGGCGTCCCCGTACGGGCGGGCAGCCGGCCGGAGTCCACCAGCTCCCGCTGCGCCCCGGCGGTGACGGCCGCCTCCCGCCGGTCCAGCCCCGCCACTTCCTCGGGCGTCAGCGCCGCGAGCAGCCGCTCGACGTCCTTCAGCCGGCCCGTCACCTCCTCGCGCTGCTTCCTGCGCTCGACGGCGAGGCCCTGCTGGGTGTCGAGGGCCTTGCGTGCCGCCCCGGCGAGGGCGTCGGCCTGCTGCTCGCCGCGCTCCAACCGCGCCACGACCCCGGCCTGCCGGGCTCCCTGGCGGGCGGCGATCCGGCGCTGGTCGACGGCCTGTTGGGGGTCGCCGGAGAGCAGCATGCGCAGGTACGGGGAGAGCCCGAGGGTGCCCTGGTACTGCTCCCGGGCCAGCCGCCCGGCGGTGGCCCTCTCGGCACCGAGCGCGGTACGCGCCCGCCCGAGCTCGGCGGTGAGGCGCCGCTCCTCGTCCTGGCCGGCCTTGAGGGCGACCTCGGTGGCGTTGTACGCCTCGCTGGCTTCCTCGGCCCGCTGGTACAGCCCCTGCAGCCGGGTCAGCAACTCCCCGACGGGCTCGGCCCGCGCGACGGGCGGCGGCCCGGCGGCAGCGACGAGGACGGCGGCCAGACAGGCCAGCCGCAACAGTCGTTTTGTCATGTAATCACCTCCGCGACACCGCCCGATGCTGCCACGTCCCCGCCCCGCAACCCCCGAGGCGGAACGGCGGGGTCACCCGGGTGGGGGTGGGGGCTTTGCGTGCCGGGTGGGGTCGGGGGGTGGGCGGTGCTCTCTTGGGCGGGGTGGGGGGACGGGTGGGGTCGGGGGGCGGCGGGACTCGACCTGGCCGGGATCGGGGGAGGGCTGGGGGCTTCCCGACAGTCTTTGGCATTCCGTGGCGGGCCGGTCCCTCAAGGGCGCTCCTTCGTCGCGTCGCTTCGCGATGGCCTTCGGCCACCCTTGACCGACCGTCCCGCCACGGAATG